>NZ_JBRRDL010000023.1:0-62431 GCF_056759635.1 Stenotrophomonas sp. STEN056 | reverse complement strand
CCCCTCCCCCCCCGTGGTTTCGCCCTGGGGGGGGGGGGTGTGGGCAGTGCGGGGGGCGGCACTACACGGGGGTGTGCTTCACGGCGGTGGCGCTAGAATCCGCGCCGAGCAAACGTTCCCATTTGAGTAAGGATTGCCGGTGGCTTCAGACCGCATTGAATCGCTGATCGCCCGGATGACCGTTGAGGAGAAGGTCGGCCAGTTGGGCGTGTTCGCCGACATGGTTCGCCCGTTCGCCCCCGACGTGAACCCGGAAGCCAACGTCCGCAACGCCGAACAGGTGCTGGAGCAGGTGCGCGCCGGCCGGGTGGGTTCGCTGTTCAATGGCGTCGGCGCGGAGGCGGGGCGCCGCATCCAGCAGGTGGCGGTGGAACAGAGCCGGCTGGGCATTCCGGTGATCCTGGCGGCCGATGTCATCCACGGCATGCGCACGGTGTTCCCGATCCCGCTGGGCGAAGCGGCCAGCTTCGAGCCGGACCTGGCCCAGCGCACCGCACGCGCCACCGCCATCGAAGCCACCGCCGCCGGCATTCACTGGACCTACGCGCCGGCGGTGGATATCGCCCGCGACCAGCGCTGGGGGCGCGGCGCCGAAGGTGCCGGCGAAGACGTGGTGCTGGGCACGGCGTTTGCGGTGGCGCGCGTGCGCGGCTTCCAGGGCGATGATCTGAAGGCCGCCGATGCACTGCTGTCCACGCCCAAGCATTTCGCCGCCTATGGCGCAGTGGCCGCCGGCATGGAATACGCGCCGGTGGACATCTCGCCGCAGACCCTGCGCGACACCCACCTGCCGCCGTTCAAGGCCGCGTTGGATGCCGGTGCATTGGCGGTGATGAGTGCCTTCAACGACATCAACGGCGTGCCGGCCAGCGCCAACCGCGCGCTGCTTACCGGGCTGCTGCGGGATGAGTGGAAGTTCGAGGGCGTGGTGGTTTCGGACTACACCGCCGACATGGAATTGATTGCGCACGGTTACGCGGCCGACGAAGTGGATGCCACGCGCAAGGCGTTCATGGCGGGCCTGGACCTGAGCATGCAGAGCGGTTTCTACGACCAGCATCTGGCAGCTTTGGTGAAAGCAGGCGAGGTGCCGATGGCGGTGCTCGATGCCTCGGTGCGACGCATCCTGCAGCTCAAGGAAACGATTGGTCTGTTTGATGATCCGTACCGTTCGCTGGACCCGGCGCGCGAGGCCAATCAATCACATATCGCCGCACACGATGCCTTGTCGCGCGATGCGGCGCGGCGCTCCATCGTGCTGCTGAAGAACGACGATGCGGTGCTGCCGTTGCGCAAGCGCGGGCAGAAGATCGCGCTGATCGGGCCGTTTGTGCAGGACCGCGACAACATCGAAGGCTGCTGGACCCTGTTCGGCGACAAGGCGCGTTACGTCACCCTGGAAAGCGGCGTGCGCGCCGCGCTGGGCGACGACGCCATGTTGGAGATCGTGCCCGGTTGCGCGCTTGAAGCGCCGATCGATGGCGGCATTGATGCGGCGGTGGCGGCCGCGCAGCGCGCCGATGTGGTGGTGCTGGCGCTGGGCGAACCGCAGCGTTACACCGGCGAGGCGCAGTCGCGGGTGGAGCTCACCTTGCCGCCGGCACAGCAGGCACTGGCCGAGGCCGTGGCCGCCACCGGCACGCCGGTCGTGGTGCTGCTGCGCAATGGCCGCGCACTGGCGCTGCAGGGCGCGGTGCGTGATGCACAGGCCATCGCGGTGACGTGGTATCTCGGCACACAGACCGGCCCGGCGGTGGCCGATGTGTTGTTTGGCGATTACAGCCCGTCGGCACGTTTGCCGGTGAGTTTTCCGCTGGCCTCGGGCCAGCAGCCGTTCTTCTACAACCACCCGCGCAGCGGTCGCCCGGAACTGCCGGGCGTCACCGAGTTCAAATCACGCTGGCGCGAGATTCCGAATGCGCCGCTGTATGCGTTTGGCCACGGCATGGCGTACACCACCTTTGCCTACGATGCGCCGCGTCTGAGTACGCCGCAGCTGGATTGGGACGGTGAGTTGGTCATCAGCACCACCGTCACCAACACCGGCACGGTCGCAGGTGAGGAAGTAGTGCAGCTGTATGTGCATGACCGCGTCGCCAGCCGCGTGCGGCCGGTGCGCGAGTTGAAGGACTTCCGCAAGATCGCCTTGGCAGCGGGGGAATCGAAGCAGGTGCAGTTCCGCCTGCAGCGCGGGCAGCTTGCCTTCACCGGCGTGGATGGCGTGTTCCGCGCCGAACCGGGTTTGTTCGACGTGTGGGTCTGTGCTTCGTCGGCCAGTGGCGAGCCGGTGACGTTCGAGTTGCTGGGCAAATAAGGGAACGTGTAGGAGCGGCCTTGGCCGCGAAGCAGGCGGCGCGTGAGCCAACCTGCCATCGCTGACCACAGCATCCGCAACCTGCACCTATCGAGATCGCACACGCCGGAAGCCGCGCCGGCTTCGCGGCCTAGCCCGCTCCTGCCACCAGATTGTGCGTTGTTGCGTAGGAGCGACTTCAGTCGCGAAGCCGATGCGCCCGAAGCGCTACGTGCTTCGCGGCCAAGGCCGCTCCTGCCGCGGTGTGCTGCTTCAACCGGCCTTGGGTGTCAGCTTCAGCAAGCGCCCATTGCTGCCGTCTTCCAGCAGCCACAGGGCGCCATCGGGGCCTTGTTCCACTTCACGGATGCGGTTGCCCATGTCGAAGCGTTCGGCCTCGCGTGCGCTGTCACCGTCAAAGGCAACACGCACCAGCGACTTGGACGACAGCCCGCCGATGAAGCCGCTGCCCTGCCACTGCGGGAACTGGCTGCCGTTGTAGATGATGAAGCCGGCCGGTGAGATCACCTGGCGCCAGGTCACCACCGGGGCGATGAATTCCGGGCGGGTGTCGTGGTCGGGAATCGGGCGGCCGTCGTAGTGGTCGCCATTGGAAACGATGGGGTAGCCGTAGTTGCCGCCGCGCTGGATCAGGTTCAGCTCATCGCCGCCCTTGGGGCCCATCTCGTGTTCCCACAGCTTGCCGTTGCCGTCGAAGGCCAGGCCCAGCACGCTGCGGTGGCCCAGTGACCACACCTGGTCGGCGGGCGAACCCTGCGCGAGGAACGGGTTGTCAGCCGGAATGCTGCCGTCGTCATTGATGCGGATGATCTTGCCCAGGTTGGTGGTCATGTCCTGGGCCGGGTCGAACTTCTGCCGCTCGCTGGAGCTGATCCACAGCTTGCCGTCCGGGCCAAATGCCATGCGGTGGCCGTAATGGCCGCGCCCGCTGACCTTGGGTGTCTGCCGCCAGATCACCTGCGCATCGCTGAGCTGGCCACCGCCATCGGCATTGAGTACCAGCTTGGCGCGTGCGACGGCTGCGCCGCGCGTGTCAGCTTCGCCTTCTTCGGCATAGCTGTAATACACCAGCCCGTTGCTGGCGAACTGCGGATGCACGACCACATCGCCAAAGCCGCCCTGGCCGCCATAGGCCACGGCTGGCACGCCGGTGATCTCGGCCTTCTTGCCGCTGGCGGGGTCGAAGTGGATCAGCTTGCCGGCCTTTTCGGTGATCAACGCGCTGCCATCGGGCAGGAAGGTCATCGCCCAGGGCTCGTTGAAGCGGCCGGCCTCGGTGGCGGTGAACGGCCACTGCGCCGGCTTCAGCGCGGCCTCCGCGGCGGGGTCGGGTTGCTGCGCGGAGCAGGCGCTGGTGAACAGCAACGGCGCGAGCGCGAGTGTCATCGAAAGCAGCAGGGGACGATTCATGGAGGTCTCCGGGAGCGGATGCGATACCAAGGCAGGGTTTTACACCATGTGCCCGGGGGGATGTGAGGCAGGCCGGGAATCGCCTAACGTACGGCCTGTGCCCGCCGTCGGCGGGTCTTGCCATCCATAAAGGGAGTTTTGTGATGAAACAGCAGGTGCAACGGCCGTCGGCGGCCTTTATCGCAGCATCGTGGACCGCGTTGCTGCTGGGCGCGGTGGCCTATCTGGTGGGCCTGTTCAATGCCGAAATGCAGTTGAACGAGAAGGGCTACTACCTGACCTTGCTGCTGTTTGGCTTGTTTGCCGCGGTGTCGCTGCAGAAGAGCGTGCGTGACCGGGTGGAGGCTATTCCGGTGAGCAACCTCTACTACAGCCTGTGCTGGTTCGCGCTGCTGTGCGCGTTGTTGCTGCTGTTGGTGGGGCTGTGGAATGCCACCTTGCTGCTCAGCGAGAAGGGCTTCTATGGCATGTCCTTCGCCTTGTCGCTGTTTGGTGCAGTGGCAGTGCAGAAGAACACCCGCGATGTGATGGCCGCTGACGCCGTATATGGCGCGCCGCCGCTGCCGCCGCAGGAGTGATTCAAGGCCGCACCCGTCACGGCGGGTGCGGCTGCAGTCCGTCAGCTGTTGCCGTCGGCGCCTTCATCCGGTTGCGCGGGCGTGTGCCTGGCAACAATGCCGGTGGCGGTGACGCCGCCGGTGGCGTTGCCGATGGTGCAGAACACATCGGGGATGGTGTCCACCGCCAGCAGCACGCCGAGTGGTTCCACCGGCAGGCCCAGGCTCTGGGTGATGGGCAGGTTGTTGGTCATGAAGTTGGCCTGGCCCGGCAGGCCGGTGGAGCCCATGCTGATGACCGCTGCCAGCAGCACCGCCACCGCGAACTGCGAGGCGTGCACGTCAATGCCATACAGCCAGGCGATGAAGCTGGCCACGGCGATGTACTGCGCCGGGCTGGTGATGCGGAACAGCGACACCGCCATCGGCAGCACCAGGGCGGTCAATGCCGCCGGATAACCCAGGCGGTTGCGCGCGCTGTCGATCATCGCCGGCAGCGAAGCCAGGGATGACTGGGTACTGCCGGCAATCACCTGCACCGGCACCAGGGCACTGGCCAAACGGCGCAGCGGCTCGCCTGCGGCGACGCGGGCGACGACATACAGCAGCAGGGTGATCAGGATGTAGATCACGCACATCAGCACGATGTAGTAACCGAGCACGCCGAGCACGCTCATGCCCACTTCGGCACACACCACCAAAACCAGCGCAAACACGCCGACCGGGGCGGCCCACAGCACCCAGCGCACGACGGTGATCATGGTGTCGGCGACGATGCGGATGATGTCCAGGATGCGGTCGCGGCGCTCGGCTTCCTGGCGGCTCAATGCAAAGCCGAAGAACATGGCGAACACCACCAGCGGCAACATCGCCGAGGACGCCGCCGCAGACAGGGCATTGCTGGGAATCAGCGAACTGATCCACTGCGCGGCACTGAGCGGCGCGGCAGGGGCTGCCGGCGAGCGCAGCGCCTCGCGGAAGGTCTCGATGGTGGCGGCGTCGCGCGGCAGCAGGTCCAGCAACGCCGGGGTGACCACTGCGGAGAACGCCGCCGAGCCCACCAGCAGCACCAGGAACACGATGATCGCGTTGCGTGCGGTGCGACCAGAAGCGGCTGCGTTGCTGGCGGTGTTGACGCCGACGATCACCAGCGCGGTGACCAGTGGCACCACTGTCATCTGCAGGGCATTGAGCCACAGCCGGCCGACTGGCCGCACGACATCGGCAACCTTCAGTGCCAGTGCCTGGTCGTAGGCGGTCAGTGACAAACCCACGATGGCGGCGATCACCAGTGCGATCAGCACCTTGACGGGTGCGGAAAGCGTGAAACGGGAAGCAGGTGGACTGACGGTCATGGGCGGGTGCGTTTACCGAAAGTGGAAAGAGGAAAAACGGTTGTGCAGGTGGCGATGCTCAAGGCCAGGCCGCTCGCTGCAGACATGCCGGGGCTGACTGCAGGTACCGCGGATTGGATGGGATACAAGCAGGCATGGCGGCTCCGGCGGTCAGTTGTCGATCAGGTGCTGGATGCGTTCCTGGTTCAGTGCCAGCTGCTGTTGCCGGTCCGGATTGGATTGGCACAGCAGCACGAACACGAAATCGAGCAGGTACTGCAACGAGCAACGGTACAACAGTTGCGCGATGGGTGGCTGCAGGTCATGTGCGCAGATGGCCAGCGATGCATCGGCATGCGCGCGCAAGGG
Organism: Stenotrophomonas sp. STEN056; assembly: GCF_056759635.1. NCBI lineage: Bacteria > Pseudomonadati > Pseudomonadota > Gammaproteobacteria > Lysobacterales > Lysobacteraceae > Stenotrophomonas > Stenotrophomonas sp. STEN056. The sequence goes on along the minus strand of NZ_JBRRDL010000023.1, from coordinate 56,447 downwards.
GTTGGCGGTATGGCGGGTGATGGAGACGACCTTGCCACCCACTTCCTGGAACTGGCGGGACAACTGCCACAGTTGCGGCAGTTTGCCGAACTCGGAGAACACCAGCAGTACATCGCCGGGCCGCGCGGCCGACAGGTTGGCTGTCATCAGGATGGGGTCGGCATGCTGCACGGTGAGGATGCCCAGCAGCGAGAGCCGCATGGCGAATTCGCGCGCATACAGGCCGTCGTCGCCAAGGCCATAGATGAAGACCTTGGGGGCGTTGTCGAGCAGGGCAATGACGGCTTCCACGTCAGTCTGCGGGTTGGCGACCATGGTTTCTTCTTCGGCGGCCACCTTGGCACGCCGCAGGGTTTCGGCGGCCTGCAGGTAGCCGCCGGGCTGGTCTTCCGGCGGCCAGTCGGTGGTGTCGCCGTTGCCGGCCAGTGCGACGGCCGCGCCGATGGAGTATTTCAGGTCCGGGTAGCCTTTGAAGCCGAGTTTCTGGCTGAACTTGACCACGCTGGACTGGCTGATGCCCAGGGCATTGGCCAGTTGCTGGGAGGAGTAGTCGCGCAGCAGGTGGGCGTTGTCGAGGATGAAGTCGGCGATGCGCCGTTCGATGGCCGACATCTGTTCGCGTTCTGAGCGGATTTTCAGCAGGGGTGGCATGGGCGGGCTGTCGGTTGTCCGGTGGCGACTCTAAGGGATTGTGGTGGTTTGTGGTGGGCTGGGTGGCGCGGGGGCACAGTTGCAGATGCTACTGCTGTTGCTCCAGCTCCCTCCCTTGCGCAACGCGCAGGGGAGGGCGGGGGAGGGGTGCAGTTGCTGTGGCATTTGCATCTGCTTCGGCTCTTGCTCCACCGGGTTCCCTTCCGCAGCGACGGAGCTGGCAGACAAGACCCCGAACGGGGCGACGCACACGGATGTGCGTCGTTTTTCGACGAGACAGGGATGTCTCGTCGAAAAATCCTGCCAGTGGAGTGAACCCACAATGCGCAGCATTGTGGGCGCGTAGGCAGGGTGTGCTTGACCAGCCATTCGGCTGTTGAAGAGCGCTTCTTTTGGTTAGCTTTTCTTTGCACAAGCAAAGAAAAGTAACTCGCTCCCCGTAGGGGAGAGAAAGCCCTTGCTCCTGATCTTGTGCTTTTCTTTGTGGAAAGTAGGGAGCAAAGGCAAGTGCAAAGGCTTTCGCCCCCCTTTGGGGCGCGAGCGCACCTTTCTTTGCTCGTGCAAAGAAACGTGGCCCAAAGAAAGCACGCCCTGCCTCCGCGCCCACGCCGCTGCGCGACATGGGTCCACTGCGCCGCCGGGATTTTTCGACGAGACATCCCTGTCTCGTCGAAAAACGACGTGCATCCATGCACGCCGCCCCTGCGGGGTCTTGTCCGTCGGCTCCGTCGCTGCGGAAGAGAACCCGGTGAGTCAAAGGCGGAAGCAACAGCAGAAGCAACAGCAGAAGCAACAGCAGAAGCTACAGCAGAAGCTACCCCTCCCCAGCCCGCCCGGCCCTCATGCACAGCCTTCGGGCGTTCATCGGACCGCACGCCAGTGGCGTGCAAACGGTCCTCTTCACCCCCTGCGCGTTGCGCAAGGGAGGGGGTGAAAGCGACAGCATTGCTGGGAGTATGAGTGCGAATCCGTGTCCGCGCTGCATTGCAAAACAAAACAGCACCTGCTTTGGCAGGTGCTGTTTCAGAGGTGCGGGCGTGCGTTGGGGCAGCGACAGCCACTGCATCTGCGCAGCGTGCTGTCGCCGGTGCGGTCACGGCTTGATCATCTCCAGCCCGCGTACCTCCACGATGCCCAAACCCGGTGCATCGGTGATGCTGATCTCCGATTCGTTGAAGATCACCCCGCCTTCTACCGGGTTGAACTGGCTCAGCGACGGGCCATCCAGATCCACCTTGCTGATCGCGCCGGACTTGGCCACCGCCAGGTGCACCGCCGCGGCCACGCTGATGCTGGACTCCAGCATGCAGCCGATCATGCACGGCACACCGTACAACGCGGCAATGTCGGCAATCTTGATCGCGTTGGAGATGCCGCCGGTCTTCATCAGCTTGATGTTGATGATGTCCGCTGCACCCTGCTGGATCAGGTCGAATACCTGGTGCGGGCTGAACACGCTTTCGTCCGCCATCACCGGCGTGTTGACCCGTTCGGTCACGTACTTCATGCCGGCGATGTCGGCGGCCTTCACCGGCTGCTCCAGCAGTTCCAGGATCACGCCGGAGTTTTCCAGCTCGCGCATCGCATAGACCGCCTGCTTGGCGGTCCAGCCCTGGTTGGCGTCCAGGCGCAGCAGGGCGCGGCCTTCGACGGCGGCGTGGATCGCCTTGACCCGCTCGATGTCCAGGCCGATGTCCTTGCCCACCTTGATCTTCAACGACTCAAAGCCGCGTTCCACCGCCGACAGCGAATCGGCCACCATCTTGTCGATGTAGTCCACGCTGATGGTGATGTCGGTGGTGATCACCGGGTCGCCGCCGCCGAGCATCTGGTACAGCGGTGCGCCGTGCAGCTGCGCCCACAGGTCGTAGACGGCGATTTCCACCGCTGCCTTGGCGCTGGTGTTGCGCTCCAGCGAGGACTGGATGAGCCCGCAGATGCGGTTGAGGTTGGCGATGTCTTCGCCAATCAAACGCGGTTTGATGAAGGTGTTGATGGCTTCAATGATCGAGCCGTGCGTGTCGCCGGTGATCACCGCTGTCGGCGGTGCTTCGCCGTAGCCGGTGTGGCCGCTGTCGGTGCGTATCAGCACCACCACGTCCTCCATGGTCTCCACGGTGCGCAGCGCGGTCTTGAACGGCGTTTTCAGGGGCACGCGGAGCATGCCCAGTTCGATGTCGGTGATCTTCATTTGGTGGCTTGTGGGCGGATGCGCTGGATGTTGGTCATGCGGTCGATGTAACGGTCGGTATCACTGGCCATCATCGGCTCCAGTGGCGTTACCGAGACACCATTGAGCGCGGCGTGCACACGCTTGCCGCCGGCGTCGAACCAGCTGCCGCCGGCGGTGTCATGGATCACCCAGGTCATGCCGTTGGCATCGCCGATGGCCATCATCACGTGGCCGGGGATATAGACCAGGTCGCCGACCTGCAGCTTGCCGATGGCGTCATCGCGCTGGGCCTTGCTGTCCTTGTCGCTGAAGGCGATGCGGTCCAGGGCCGGGCTCACCGCCTGCGCGCTGGTATTGCGCGGCAGCAGCACGCCGAAGCTGCGGTAGATCTCCGATACAAAGCCACTGCAGTCGCGGGTGTCGTAGGCGTGGCCCCAGCCGTAGCGCTCGCCGAGGAACTTGAAGGCCTGGGTGATGAGGTTGGCCTGGGTCAGCGGCAGGTAGTCGGCGGCGGTGTCCTGCGAGCGCGGCAACAGGGCCGGCACCAGCGCCAGGCTGCCGTCGTCGTTGCGCACCGGCAACTGGATGACATGGCTGGCGTGCGCCTGCTGGCCGTTGACCGGGGTCATTGCCGGCCAGTCGCTGAGTACCGGCACGCGCACGCCCATTTCCAGCTGCAGGTCCGACACGCGCGGTTCTTCCGGTGTGTATGCGGTGCGCGCGGTGGCGCCGGTGATCACCCGGTGCGCTGCTGCCTTGCCGTAGCCGAATACCTGCTCGGCGGTACCGACGCCGACGAAGCGTTTTTCCATCCACGCCGCATAGCGCTCGCTGCTGACGAACACCCACTTGCCGTCCGCGCTTTCATGCAGCACCGCCACCGCATCGCCCGGGAACAGTGCCGACTCCTGGAAGCGGTCGATGTCGGTGTCCCCCTGCGTGCTGAACACACGCAGCTCGGTGGGGAAGGCGCGCAACGCGGCGCGGTGCACCACCAGGCCGTACTGCAGGGGCCGGGTGGCGGGAATGCTGGCCAGCGCCAGGTTGTCGCTGATGGCCTTCAGCTGGGCAGCGCTGACCTGTTTGCCCTGCACGTCATACAGCGTGCGGGTGGGGGCGCGCGAGATGCCGTTGATCTGCTCCTGTACCAGGGCGCGGGGCAGGGTGGCCGGCAATGCACGCAGGTCGTGAATGGATTTGTCGAGCTGCCGCATGCGCGCGTTCTGCGCGTCGATGCCGGCACGGTCCAGGATCACCGCATCCGGGTTGGGCAGCTGCGCGATCCAGTGCTGCGCTGCGAGGAAACTGTCCTCCAGCCCGATGATGCCGGCATGGCTTGGTGGGACGCTGGTCACCGGCGGCGACAGCGCAAACACAGGCCCGCTGCACAGGGCCATGGCAAGAATCAGGGCCCGGGACAGCGGGGCAGAACGGCGGCGCTGGGACAGCGGCGGGATGGTGGTCATTGGAGCTCCCCTCTCAGATGCCATGGAATACTTATTCCTTTCGTCAGTGAAAGCAAGAATAAATTATTGACCCGCTACCGGGTGCGTGTTACACAGCGGTTACCCCACCCTGCACGTGGAAGTGTTGCCGTGGATTCAGCCGTTCGCCAAGTCCCCGTTTTGTCACGCCCCGCCCGCCGCTGGCTTGGCGGCATGCTGCTGTGCCTGGCCTCGGGCAGCAGCCTTGCCGCTGCCGTGGAGACGGTGGAGCAGGTCATCGGCCGCGTGGACGCCGGAGATTTTGCCGGTGCCCACGCCCAGCTTGAGCGTGCCCTGCAGCAACCGGGCATGGCCGATGCGCAGCGCCAGGCCTACCTGTTCGAGCAGGAGCGCATGCGCCGCATGCAGCTGGACTTCACCCTGGACCGCGCCCAGGCGATGGCGGCGGTGCGCCGCTACATTCCCGATCTGCGTGAGGACGAATTCGAGCGTTGGGACCAGGCCGGCCTGATCGAACACCTGGACATCGATGGCCAGCGGCGCTGGTTCAAGCGCGCACCGTCGAACCTGTTCCTGTTCAGTGACGAAGCCGCTGCCCGCCGTTCGCCGGACATCAAGCCCTCCGTGCAGGGGCCGTATGAAAGCCTGGCACCGCACCATGTGGAAGTGATTGATGCGGCGGCAGCCGGCGGTGGCAGCAGCCTGGTGCCGCGTCACCTGCGGGTCACGCAGTCGATCAAGGTCAAGGCCGATGCCGTGCCGGCCGGGGAAACCGTGCGCGCGTGGATTCCCTATCCGCGTGCCATTCCCGGCCAGCAGGACAACATCCGCTGGGTATCCAGCATGCCTGCCGGTGCACAGGTGGCACCGGAAGAAACGCTGCAGCGCACCGCCTACCTGGAGCGCAAGGCGGTTGCCGGCACCCCGACCGAATTTTCGGTGACCTATGAAGTGAGCGTGCATGCACGCCACATCGCCATCGACCCGGACAAGGTGCTGCCGACGCCCGCCGACCCGGCGCTGGCACCGTACCTGGCCGAGCGCGCGCCGCATGTGGTGTTCACCCCCGCCCTGCGTGAGTACTCGCGCAAGGTGGTGGGCAATGAAACCAACCCGTACCTGATCACCCGCAAGCTCTTCGCCGCGGTGGACCGCATTCCATGGGGCGGTGCACGCGAATATTCCACCATCAGCAACCTCTCCGATTACGCGCTGCACGCCGGTCACGCCGATTGCGGGCAGCAGACGTTGCTGTTGATCGCACTGCTGCGCTTGAACGGCATCCCGGCGCGTTGGCAGTCGGGCATGGTGTATTCGGACAACGCAGTGGGCTACAGCAACCTGCACGACTGGGGCGCGGTGTACCTGGCGCCCTACGGCTGGGTGCCGATGGATGTCACCACGGGCGCACTGGCCAGCGATGTGCCGGCACTGCGTGACTTTTACCTCGGTGGGCTGGATGCCTACCGCATCGCGTTCAACGATGACTACGCGCAACCACTGGTGCCGGCCAAGCAGCACTTCCGGTCGGAAACGGTGGATTCGCAACGCGGCGAAGTGGAGTGGGCAGGGGGCAACCTCTATTTCGACCAATGGGGCTACGACTTCCAGTGGCAGGTTCTGTCGCCGGCGAACAAATAACGAGCTGTATCGAGCGGTACTTCCAATATCTGCAGGAGAGAGCAGGGGATGAACAAGAGAATGTTGAAAAAGGCGGCGCTGTCCGTCGCATTGGGTGCGTGTCTGGGCATCATGGCGCCCAGCGTCATGGCGCAGAGCGCAACAGGTGCGATCGCAGGCCGTGCCACCAGCGGTGACCAGATCACCATCGTCAACAATGCAACCGGCCTGACCCGCACGGTCACGGTGGGCGCCGATGGTGCTTACCGCCTGAGCCAGCTGCCGGTGGGCGACTACAGCCTGCAGGTCAAGCGTGCCGGCGAATCCGACAAGGAACCGCTGGGCGTCAGCGTTTCACTCGGTGGCACCACCACCGTCAACCTGGGCGGGGGCACAGGTGGCGCGGTGACGTTGGATTCGGTGCAGGTGCGGGGCTCGCAGATCGTCAACCGGGTGGACGTCTATTCCACCGAGTCCTCGTTCAACGTCAACCGTGAAGAGCTGGCACGCATGCCGGTCGAGCAGTCGATGGATTCCGTTGCCCTGCTGGCGCCGGGCGTGGTCGGCGGCAATTCCAGCTTTGGCGGCATCAGCTTCGGTGGTTCTTCGGTGGCCGAGAACGCCATCTTCGTCAACGGCCTGAACGTCACCGACATCTACGACCGCCAGGGCTATTCGGCGCCGCCGTTTGCCTTCTTCAAGGAATTCCAGGTCAAGACCGGCGGCTATTCGGTGGAATTTGGCCGTTCCACCGGCGGTGTGATCAATGCTGTTACCCGCTCCGGCTCCAACGAGTTTGAAGGCGGCATGCAGGTTACCTTCGAGCCCAGCGCCTGGAAGTCGGCCGGCCGTGACCACTACCACCCGGGCAGCACCACCGATGGCCACTTCGCCAGCCGTGACAGCTCCTCGTTCACCAAGACCAATGTCTGGGGATCGGGCCCGATCATCAAGGACAAGCTGTTCTTGTTCGCGATGTACGAGAACCGCGATACCAACTCGCGCTATTCAAGTGGCCAGACCGCCTACAACTACGACGAGTCCAACGATGGCTTCTGGGGCGGCAAGCTGGATTGGAACATCACCGACAACCACACCCTGGAGCTGCTGGCCTTCTCCGATGATGGCGAGACCGAGACCGCCAAGCACAAGTACAACTGGGCCTCGGATGCAGTGGGAGACCTGACGGGCACCGGCACTGACGAAGGCGGCGGCACCAACTGGTCGGCTACCTATACGGGTCACTTTGGCCAGAATTTCACCGCCAAGGCGATGATCGGCCAGAACGAACGCAACGCCAATGAGCGCTCCGGTGGCGATGACGTATGTGATTTCATCACCAGCAACACCAGCGGCAAGAACAGCTACGCGCCTTACCTCAACGCGATGCCGAACAAGACGCTGGGCTGCTCGCCGAGCCGTAACGTCGTGGAGATGACCAATACCCGCGATGCGGCGCGCCTGGATTTTGAATGGGCCCTCGGCAACCACCTGATCCGCTTCGGTGCCGACCGCGAGGAGCTGACCACCGAGCAGATGTCGCGCTACTCCGGCAGCGGCACCATGTACACCGCCTACGTGCCGACCCCCGGCTCGGAAGTCTTCGGTGGCGCCGGTGTCTATATCCCGCCCAATGTCACGCAGATGCTGATGGCGCGCCGCAATGTGTCCGGCGGCAAGTTTGAAACCGTCGCGAACGCGTTTTACATCGAAGACCAGTGGAGCATCACCCCGAACCTGCTGGTCACCCTGGGCCTGCGTTCGGACAGCTTCAACAACAAGGTCGCCGACGGCAGCTCCTTCATCAAGCAGGACAACCTGATCGCGCCGCGTGTCGGGTTCTCCTGGGACATGAAGGGCGATGGCAGCACCAAGCTGTTCGGTAATGCCGGCCGCTACTACCTGCCGGTGTCCAACAACATCAACGTCAATTTTGCCGGTGGCCTGACCGACGAGTACCGCTACTACGCGCTGGATGGCTGGACCGAGCAGGTCAACCCGATCACCGGCAGCAAGTACATGGCACCGATCATCGGCCAGCAGATCGGGCCGACGGATACCAGCATGAACACCGGCTCGGGTGACCTGCGCCAGAGTGTTTCCAGGGACATCGACGCGGTATACCAGGACGAATTCATCCTGGGCTTCCAGGCGATGATCAACCCGGCATGGTCGTGGGGCGTGAATGCCACCTATCGCAAGATGGACCGTGCGATCGACGATATCCGCATCAACCACACGCCCTGCGGTCCGGTGGGCAAGAACCTGTGGGTCATCGGCAACGGCGGCGGTGACGTCACCATCTGGGGCGATCCCTCCATTGGCTGTGCCAACGAAGGTTGGATCACCATCGACACCTCCAAGGATGGTTACATCAAGGGTGGCAGCGGCGAAGTGGTGGGCTACAAGAAGCCCAAGCGCCGCTACAAGGCGGTGGAGTTCCAGATCGACCGCGCCTGGGACGACAAGTGGATGTTCAACGCGTCCTACCTGTGGTCCAAGAGCGAGGGCAACCTGGAAGGCCCGACCAACTCCGATACCAACTTCGGCTCGACCGGCATGGTGCAGTACTACGACCACCCGGCAGTGAACGAGCGCTATGGCGTGCTGTTCAATGACTTCCGTCATCAGTTCAAGTTCCGCGCCGGTTACCAGATCAACGAACAGTGGTCGGTGGGCTCGACCTTGCAGGTGCAGTCCGGTGGTCCGATCACCGCGTTCGGCGTGGTCTGGCCGGATGACAGCGTCGGCGCCGGTGGCTTTGCCTCGGAAGGCTCCGGTGGCGGTTCGGGTTGGCTGTGCGTTTCCAACTGCGACAAGCCGTGGAACGAGCGCGTGCTGGAGCCGACCGGACGTGGTGCGTTCGGTCGCCTGCCCTGGACCTGGAACATGGGGGCCAACGTGACCTGGCGTCTGCCGGTGGAGACGGTGGATCTGACGGCACGCCTGTCGGTCTACAACCTGTTCAACAGCCAGACGGTGATCAACGTGCACCAGCGCTACGAGGCAAACCCGGGCGAGAAGCGTGACACCTTCGGCACCGGCACGCGCTGGCAGTCGCCGCGTTACGCGCAGTTGGTCGTGACCTGGAACTTCTGATCGTGTGTTGAATGGACGGCCCGCTTCGGCGGGCCGTTCGCTTTTGTGGAGCGTGATGACGATGCGATTGAAATACCTGCTGGCCACCGCCGCCCTGTTGCTGGCAAACCCGGTGCTCGCTGCCGACGCCGACGATGCGCGAATGGACGCCTTGGTCGACCAGGCGGTGCAGCGCTACCAGCTGCCGGGGATCGCGGTGGGTGTGATCGCCGATGGCAAGGTGGTCCGTCGCATCAGCCGCGGTGAGTTGGCGGTGGGTGAGGGAACGCCGGTCAATGACGAGAGCCTGTTCAAGATTGCCTCCAACACCAAGGCGATGACCGCTGCGGTGCTTGCGCGGCTGGTGCAGGCGGGCACGTTGCGCTGGGATGATCCGGTGACCAGGCACCTGCCACAGTTCCGCATGTACGACCCGTGGGTGACGCGCAACATGCAGGTGCGTGACCTGTTGATCCACAACAGCGGTCTGGGATTGGGCGCCGGCGATCTGATGCTGTGGCCCGAACCGAATCACTTTGATCGCAACGACATCATCGCCGGGCTGGCACACCTGAAGCCGACCGGCAGCTTCCGTGCCGACTACGCCTACGACAACCTGCTGTATGTGGTGGCCGGTGAAGTGGCTGCCGCCGCGGCCGGCAAGCCGTATTCGGCGCTGGTGCGCCAGGAAATCTTCGAGCCGCTGGACATGCAGCGCTGCCAGGTGGGCGAATGGTCGCCGGCAGACGCTGGCAACATCGCCCGGCCGCACTACCGACAGGCCGGCAAGAACATTGCCGCCGCCCCGGACGCCGCGCGCGTGGATGATTTTCCGTCGATGGCCGCCGGCGGCATCCGCTGCAGCCTCAACGACATGCTGCGCTGGATGCAGGTGTTGCTCGATCCCGCGCAGGCCCCCGGCTGGCTCGACGCAACCCAGCGCCGCGCGCTGTGGACTGCGCACATGCCGATGCCGATCAGCCAACGCCTGCGCGAATGGGACAACGCGCATTTCCTTGCCTACGGTTACGGCTGGCGCCTGTCCGACATGGACGGACAGTGGAAGGTTGCGCACACCGGCACCTTGTCGGGCATGTACTCGTCGCTGGCCTTGCTACCCGACAGCCGCAACGGCGTGGTGATCCTGATCAATGGCGACGCCGAGGATGCACGCACCGCCCTGATGCAGGCCATGCTCAAGCGTTTCACTGCGCCAAAGGAAAATCACGATGTGCTGTATTACGCGCAGCGCATTGACGATGAAGCAGCGCAGCGTCGCTCCGCCGGCCATGTGCGTCCGGCCATGCCGGGCCGAACGCCGGTAACACTGGATGATGCTTCCGCTGCGCACGCCGGCATCTGGCGTGAAGCCTGGTTTGGCGAGGTGAGGCTGTGCCCGCAGGATGGTGCGCTGCGTTTCGCATCCACCAAGTCACCGCAGATGCGTGGACAAGTGATGCACAGCGCGCAGCGCTGGTTCGTCGCCTGGGACACGCAGGGCGGCGATGCCGAGGCCTGGCTGGAATTTTCCGGCGACGCGACGCACCCTGTCATGCGCATGCGCGCCATCGACCCGGAGATCGACTTCAGCTATGACTACCAGGATCTTGAATTCCAGCGTGTCGGCGATTGCCCGTAATACGCTGGCGGCCGTGACATTGGCAGTGGTTGCCGGCGCCGCGCCGGCGGTGGAGATATCGCCGGCCACCACGCCTGCCGATGCCAACATGGTGGATGTCACCACATTGGCACCGGGCTTTGCCTTGGACATGCGCTACGCCACCACGGACAACTTCACCGGGCGGGTGGTGCCCGGCTACGACGCGCCGCGCTGCTATCTGCTGCAGCCGGTGGCGCAGGCGCTGGCGCGGGTGCAGAACGGCCTGCGCGCACAGGGCTACAGCCTGCAGCTGTTTGACTGCTATCGCCCGGCACATTCGGTGAAATCGTTCGTGGCCTGGGCGCACGACCTGGGTGACCAGCAGGCCAAGGCGCGCTACTACCCGAATGTGGACAAGCGCCGCCTGCTGGATGGTTACATCGCCGAAACCTCGGGCCACAGCCGTGCGGCGACGGTGGACCTGGGGCTGCTGGATTGCCGTACCGGCACCTGTGTCGCGGTGGACATGGGGACCGGCTTCGACTTCTTCGACCCGGCCGCGCATACCGACAACCCGGACATCAGCCCGGAGCAGCGCAGTAACCGTCAACAGCTACTGGACGCCATGCAGGCCGAAGGCTTCGCCAACTATCCAATGGAATGGTGGCATTTCACCTTCAAGCCGGAACCGAGCCCGGATACGGCCTATGACTTCCCGGTGCGATGAGCGTGGCCGTGGCGGGTAGACTGCGCATCCCCGTCCTGCACACATCACACGCATGAATCTGGTTCTGCATTACGGCCTGCTGGGTTCACTGGAAGCGGCCCTGATTGCGCTGGCAATCGGCTTTGTGGTGTTCGCGTTGTGGTGGCAGGTGTGCAGGCGCACGGGCTTGTCCAACGGGCATGCCATTGCCTGGGCAAGCCTGGCCGCGGCAGCCATCGCCGCCGGCGTGGACACCTGGAACCTGTTCTATCTGGGAATGATGGGCCTGGAGTCGCCGTTGTACGTCCGCCTGGCGCTGGCCAGCATCCATGACCCGGACCAGTTGGGTACGCGCGTGGTGCTGGAGTTGATCGGTGTGGCGGTGGGTGTGGGCCTGGGTTGGTGGTTGTTCAGTTCGCGGCACGCGCCCGCTGACACCAACAACGGGCCATAAGCGCGGCCGTTGCCTGCTTGGGCACGATGGATGGAACACTCCAATCACTGTGTTACATCCGCTTCACGAGCGTCTAACCAGCGCGGTAACCGCATTTGTCCGCGCAGTGGTTAACACGGTGTTCCGGCGGGTTTTCAGGGGCAACACGGTTCAGTTGCCGCTTGTCAGGGTGGTGTCGTGCGGAGTTTCCGTACGTTTCCCCAAAAGACGAGGAACACCTGATGACCCTTCGTAATCGCACTTCGCTGTTCGCCCTGGTTGCCGTTGCAGGTTCGGTGCTGGCAATGCCGGCCATGGCCCAGGATGCACAGGATCAGGCGGCTGCCCAGGCGCAGCAGGAGCAGGCCAGCCAGGCCCAGGACGCAGCGGCCGCCAATGGCGGCGGGCAGACCTGGGACAGTGTGGACACCGATGGTGATGGCAGCATCAGCAAGGCCGAATCGCAGGCCAACGCCGGCCTGGCCCAGGTATTTGACGAGGCCGACGCCGACAAGGACGGCAAGCTGACCCAGGAGGAATACCGCGCCTACGCGGCCAAGCAGCAGAAGTAACGCGGTAGTTCTCGGCCGCTGACAGCCCCTCTGCCGCGTGCGGAAGAGGGGCTGGGCTGGGGGGAGTCGTTGGCCAACCGTAGGCTGGGATGAAATCCCGCAGAGCGGATCAAAGGCACCCCTCCCCAGCCCTCCCCTTGGCGTTGCCAAAGGGAGGGGGACAAGCGGCACAGCTCGGTTCTGCATGGATTACTCCCTCCCTTGCGCAACGCGCAGGGGAGGGTTGGGGAGGGGTCGCTTTTCAACCATGACCACCACCGCAAAAACCACTCCACAACAGGCACGCGTTATCCTGTGCGGCATGAACCCGAACACATCCCCTTCCGCCATCGGCCTGGTCGGCTTTGACGGCGATGACACGCTCTGGAAGAGCGAGGACTACTACCGCAAGGCCGAGCAGGAGTTCGAGGCCATCCTGGGCCACTACATCGACCTGCACGATGCGCAGACCGCGCAGCACCTGCTCAAGGTCGAGCGCCGCAACCTGGAAATCTTCGGCTACGGCGCCAAGGGCATGACCCTGTCGATGCTGGAGGCCGCCATCGAATTGACCGGCGAGAAGATCTCGGCGCATGACCTGCACCAGATCATCGAAATCGGCCGGCGCACCCTGCAGCACCCGGTGGACGTGATCGACGGCGTGCGCGAGGCGGTTGCGGCCATCGCGGCCGAGTACCCGGTGGTGCTGATCACCAAGGGCGACCTGTTCCACCAGGAGCAGAAGATCGAACGCTCGGGCCTGCGTGACCTGTTCCCGCGCATCGAGATCGTCTCGGAGAAGGATCCATCCACCTACGCGCGCGTACTGGCCGAGTTCAACCTGCCGGCCGAACGCTTTGTGATGGTTGGCAATTCGCTGCGTTCGGACATCGAGCCGGTGCTGGGCCTGGGCGGCTGGGGCGTGTACACGCCGTATGCCGTCACCTGGGCGCACGAAGCCGAGCACGGTGTGTCCGACGACGCACCGCGCCTGCACCACGCCGACACCGCACACCAGTGGCCGGAAGCAGTGCGTGCCATTGCCGCGCAGGCGGCGGGCAACTGACGATGGCGGCATCGCGCGCCCGGTGTTGCAGCGGGCAGTGGTCCATCCGCTGCGCGCTGCTGCTGGGCGCGTTGCTTGCCATGCCGTTGGCGGCACACGCACAGCAATCGGCACCGGCGGCAGTGCCCGCGGTTGACGAATACGCAGCGGGAACCGGCGATGCCTGGGTGGACCGGCAACTGGCGGACATCAACGCCTATGCCGCCCGGTATCCCGACGCCTTCATCGACGAACTCTCGCGCTATGCCGGCGCGCGGCCGGCCTATGTGCAGGCGCTGCTGGGCAACCATGGCTGGAAGCCGGGTGATGTCTACTTCGCCTGTTTCTGGGCGCATGTGACCCAGGCCTCCTGCCGCACACTGGTACGCGCCCGCTCCAGCCAGCCGGAGGCGGACTGGAAGACGGTCGTGGAAAGCCTGCAACCGCCACCGGAAAACCTGGATTGGCGGGCACTGCGGCATGCCATTGTTGCCAGCTACGACCACTGGGACCGCCCGATCACGCTGGATACGCTGCTCAGGCGCCAACTCGGCGACCGCGCGCAACGCGATGCGGCGGCCCGCAGGACGGAAGGGTAGCAGCGCCTTCAGGCGCGAGGCGGGCACGAACACCGTTCCCCGACCCTCCGCATTGCACACTGCTTTGCCAGCGGCGGCATTTCCCGCCTCGCGGCCGAGCCCGCTCCTACGGGTTACCGCTGCCGTGCAATCCGTAGCCCGGATATGTGCAAGTCCCCGGGGCTTGTGATTCAAAGCCCCGGCCGCGCCAGCATTGTCAGCTTCGCGGCCGAGGCCGCTCCTACGCCAATTGCTGCCCTGCAGATGGTCGGCGCGGGGCATTCCGGGCGAAAATGGCGCTTCCTTCGATTCAGTACCTGCGCACTTCGTCATGACTGCCGACCGTTTCGTTTCCGCCGACCACATCCGTAGCCTGTTCTCGCAGGCCATGTCGCATATGTACCGTACCGAGGTGCCGCTGTACGGCACGCTTGTGGAACTGGTGGGGGAGGTCAATGCCGCCGTGCTGGCGGCGCAGCCGGCGCTGGCCGAACAGATGCAACGCAGTGGTGAACGCGAGCGGCTGGATGTGGAGCGCCACGGCGCCATCCGCGTCGGCACCGCGCAGGAGCTGGCCACGCTCGGCCGCCTGTTCGCGGTGATGGGCATGCAGCCGGTGGGTTATTACGATTTGTCCGTTGCCGGTGTGCCGGTGCATTCCACTGCGTTCCGGCCGGTGGACGGGGAGTCGCTCAACCGCAACCCGTTCCGTGTGTTCACCTCGCTGCTGCGCCTTGAGTTGATCGAGAACGAAACCCTGCGCGCGCAGGCGGCAGATATTCTTTCCCGCCGCAACATCTTTACGCCCAGCGTGCTGCAGCTCATTGAACAGTGCGAGCGTGACGGCGGTCTGAGCGAGGACGACGCCTGGCGTTTCGTGGTCGAAGCGCTGGAAACCTTCCGTTGGCACAACGAAGCCACGGTGTCGCTGGATACCTACCACGCGCTGCATGGCGCGCATCGTCTGGTGGCCGACGTGGTCAGCTTCCGTGGCCCGCACATCAACCACCTCACGCCGCGCACGCTGGACATCGATGCCGCGCAGGCGCAGATGCATGCGCGCGGCCTGGCCGCCAAGGCCGTGATCGAAGGCCCGCCGCGCCGTGCCTGCCCGATCCTGCTGCGCCAGACCAGCTTCAAGGCGCTGGAGGAAATGGTGCACTTCCCCTCGCATGACGACAACGAAGCCGGCACCCATACCGCGCGCTTCGGCGAGATCGAACAGCGCGGCCTGGCACTGACGCCGAAGGGCCGCACCTTGTACGACACGCTGCTGGCGCAGGCGCGTGAGAGTGATGGCGCCGGCAGTACCGGCGGCGATTATGTGCAGCGCCTTGAACATGCATTTGCCGCGTTCCCGGACGAGCACGCCGTGCTTCGTCGCGAGGGGCTGGGTTACTACCGCTATGCACTGACCGATGCCGGCCGTGCACTGCCTGCCTCCGAGCGCAGCCTGCCGGCGGAAGTGCTGATCGAACGCGGCCTGGCAACGGCCGATCCGATCATCTACGAAGACTTCCTGCCGGTCAGCGCCGCCGGTATTTTCCAGTCCAACCTGGGCGGCGGCGAGCAGCGCGCCTACGCCGCGCGTGCCAACCGCGATGCGTTCGAGCAGGCGCTGGGTGCGCAGGTCAGCGACGAATTCGCGATCTACGAGCGCCTGCAGGCCGAATCACTGGCCAGCCTGCAGGCGTGAGCCACAGGCCGCGGGGCCGAGCTTATGCAGGACACGGGCGGAGGGTTATGCTCCGCCCATCCCGAGGCAAGGAGCTGGCCCATGCGGTTGCATACAGGTGTAGTGGTTGTGATGGCGGCAATGATGTTGGCCGCGTGTTCAAAGAAGGTGGCCGAAGCACCTGCGAACCACTACATGGTTGCGCCGCCATCGCCGCCGGCGCCCCCCGCACCGTTGTCGGCGCGGATGATGCGGGCACCGGCGCAGGGCCTGAATGCCATTGTCGTGACGGGCGCGCGCGTGGTGCCCGAGGTCAATACCGAGGTCTATGAACGGCCGGAGGACAATCCGGTCAAGCGCACCACCGAGCAGCCGGTTTCCACCTTCTCGGTGGATGTGGACACCGGCAGCTACAGCAATGTGCGGCGCATGCTTGAACGCGGCGTGCGGCCACCGGCCGATGCGGTGCGTGCCGAAGAGTTCATCAACTACTTCGACTACAACTACGCAGCGCCGGCCGACAAGGCCGTGCCGTTCCGCGTGCACACCGAGCTGGCCACCGCGCCGTGGGACGCGCGCAAGCAGGTGCTGATGATCGGCATCAAGGGTTACGAGCAGGCGCAGGACAGCCTGCCGCCGATGAACCTGGTGTTCCTGATCGACACCTCCGGCTCGATGTATTCGGAAGACAAACTGCCGCTGCTCAAGCGCGCGTTCGCGCAGTTGATTCCGCAGCTGCGCAAGCAGGACCGCGTCGCCATCGTGGCCTACGCCGGCTCGGCCGGGCTGGTGCTGGAGCCGACCAGCGGTGACCAGCGCGGCAAGATTCTCGCCGCCCTGGAGCAGCTGCAGGCCGGTGGCAGCACCAACGGCGGTGCGGGCATCGAACTGGCCTATGCCATGGCCAAGCAGTCGTTCGTGCCCGGTGGCGCCAACCGCGTGATCCTGGCAACCGATGGTGATTTCAACGTGGGCGTGGCCAATCGCCAGGCGCTGGAAACGCTGGTGGCCGACCAGCGCAAGAGCGGCGTGGCGCTGACCACGCTGGGCTTTGGCACCGGCAACTACAACGATGCGATGGCCGAGCGCCTGGCCGATGTTGGCGATGGCAACCACGCCTATATCGACAGCCTGTCCGAAGCGCGCCGCGTGCTGGTGCGCGAGATGGGCAGCACCTTGTTCACCATTGCCCGCGACGTGAAGATCCAGGTCGAGTTCAACCCGGCGCGTGTGTCCGAGTACCGCTTGATCGGCTATGAAAACCGCGTGCTCAACAACGAGGATTTTGCCAACGACAAGGTGGATGCCGGCGATATCGGCCCGGGCCACGAAGTCACCGCGTTGTATGAAATCGTGCCGGTCGGCAGTGGTGCCGAGCAGTTGCCGGCATTGCGCTACGCGGAAAAGCCCGCCGCCACCACGGCCCACGGCGATGAAGTGGCCGAGGTGCGTTTGCGCTACAAGCTGCCGGACAAGGACAGCAGCGAACTCATTACCCGCCCGATCCTGGCCAGCAGCCTTCAGGCCACGCCCAGCCAGTCGCTGCGTTTTGCCTCGGCCGTGGCCGGCTTTGCCGACGCCCTACGCGGCGGTGAGCGCATGCCGCGCTGGAGTTGGGAGCAGATCGAAGCCACTGCACGCCAGGCGCGTGGCGAGGATGCCGAAGGCGAGCGTGCACAGTTCATCCAGTTGCTGCGCGCGGGCCAGGCCTTGATCGAAACGCCGAAAGCGGCCGGCAACGCCGCTGATTGAAGGCGGCAGGGACTGGAACCCTTCGTTCAACGGAGCGCGTGGTGATGCAAAGTGTGTTGCGCAGAAGGGTTGCGTGGGTGCTGCTGGCCGCGGTGTGTGTGTGGGCTGCGTTGCCAGCTGCCGCCGCGCCCGGGCAGTTGCTCAGTGCCAAACCCATGAGTGATGCACCTGCCGGCGCCCAGGCGTGGCGCATCCGTTACGAAACCACCGATGTCGACGGCGCGCGCACGCAGTCCAGCGGCGTGCTGGTGGTGCCCGATGGCGCAGCGCCGGCGGCCGGCCGCGACGTGGTGGCCTGGGCGCATGGCACGGTAGGCATCGCCTCCCGCTGTACGCCGATCCGCACACTGGATCAGATTCCCGGCCTTGCCGAGATGCTGGCGCGTGGTTGGGTGGTGGTTGCCACGGATTATCCCGGCCTGGGTACACGCGGCCCGCATGCGTATCTGGTGGGCGATGCGGCGGCAGCGGCCGTGCTCGATTCGGTGCGTGCGGCGCGCGGCTTTGCCCGGGCGCATGCCGGCAAGCGTTTCGTTGCCTGGGGCCACTCGCAAGGTGGCCATGCGGCGTTGTTCAGCGGTCGCCGTGCTGCGTCCTATGCACCGGAGCTGCAGCTGCTCGGCATTGCGGCGGTGTCGCCGCCCACCGACTTGGCCGAGAACATGAAACAGGCCGATGTCACCGTGCGCGCGATGCTCACCGCCTTTACCGCTGAAAGCTGGTCGAAGGTCTACGACGCGGATATATCGACCATTGCCGACCGCACCACGCGCGGTGTCATCGAACGCGCGACCAACGCCTGCGAAGGCGACCGCATGTCGGCGGGGGCATTGCTGCGCGTGCTGCGTCTGCGGTTGCGGCTGGGCAGCCTGGACCTGAGTGGACGCGCGCCCTGGGATGGTCTGATGGCGCGCAACTCCTTGCATGCGCTGGATGCCGACAGCCCGCCCGTGCTCGTCGTCCAGTCCGACACTGACACGCTGGTGACGCCAACGGTGACGCGCGGCTTCTTTGAGCGTAGTTGCCAGCACGGGGCCACGGCGCGCTATCTGTCATTGCCCGATACCGGCCACGCAACCACGGCCATCGCATCGGCTGACGATGTGCTTGGCTGGATCACGCAGCGCTTTGCCGGCCAGCCCGCGCCCAGCGATTGCCCGGCCCCGCGCTGAGCACACCTGCCGCTGCAGTTGCACGGTCTGCGGGCCAGCGTTACAACGGGCGCCGTCGGGACGTGTGTCCCTGCGGAGTGCAACCATGTCGCTCGCGTTCTACGGTCATCCGTTTTCCTCGTACACGCAGAAGGTGCTGATTGCGCTGTACGAGAACGACATCCCCTTCGAGTTCCGTTGCCTGGGCCCGGAAACACCCGAGCATGCCGCCGAATGGCTGCGGCGCTGGCCCGTGGGCAAGTTTCCGTTGTTGCTGGATGGCGACCACGCGGTGGTGGAGACCAGCATCATCATTGAATACCTGCAGCACACCCGGCCCGGTGCGGTGCGTCTGTTGCCCGATGACACGCGGCAGGCGCTGGAGGTGCGTTTCCTCGACCGCTTCTTCGACCTGCATGTGATGAGCCCGGTACAACACGCGGTAGGCGGCGCCTTGACTGGCGATGCGGACAAGGCGCGTGATGCACTGGCACATGCGCGCGACAAGCTGGAGCTGGGCTACGCCTGGGCCGAGACGCAATTGCCGGGCCGCCACTGGGCCTGTGGCGATGCATTCACCCTGGCCGATTGCGCCGCCGCGCCGTCGTTGTTCTATGCCGACTGGGTGCACCGCATCGGCGAGGACTATCCGTTGCTGCGTGCGTACCGGGCACGGCTGCTGACGCGGCCTTCCTTCGCGCGTGCGGTGGAAGAGGCGCGCCCCTATCGGCCCTTGTTTCCGCTGGGCGCGCCCGACCGCGATTGATGCCGCCGTCGCGGCCTACTTCGTCAGTTCCAGCAGCGGTGCAAAGCCGCCGTAGATCAGGCGCTTGCCATCAAACGGCATGGGGTTGTTGGCCGGATCCATGCGCGGGTCTTCCATCATCTTCTGCATGCCGGCGTCGCGGGTGGCCTTGTCGGGCCATTCGATCCACGAGAACACCACGGTTTCGTCCTCCTTGGCCAGCACCGAGCGGAAGAAGTCGGTGAGTTGGCCGTGGGGTACGTCATCTCCCCAGCACTCCACCACGCGCAGCGCGCCGAACTCGATGAACAGCGCATCGCCGGTGCGCGCGTGTTCGATGAATCTTTCCTTGTTGGCCGTGGGCACGGCCGCGATGAAACCATCGACATACGACATGGGCGAACCTCGGGCAATGGCAGCCACAGTGGCCGCCTTCATGTCCACGGCGGCATGCGCCGGGAACGGCCACCATCGCTCGGGGCACGTTGTGAAAGTGTGGAGTCGGCGCGAAGGCCGGGTGTTACCGATGCCGGCGGACAGATTCAGGTTTGGCCGATGACCTATCATTGGCCGCACACACACGTATGCAAGGAGGCCGTATGGCAGTTGTGAGCAAGTATCGGTTGGCGGTGTTGACGGCCGCATGCCTGGCGTTGAGCGCCTGTGGTGGCACTGCGCCGACGACTGACACCGCCGCTGCGCCGCAGGCCGGGCCTGCGGAAGCAGCGCCGGCACCCGCGCCCGCGGCGAACAACATCGTCAGTGTGCCGGCATCGACGACACCGGCAGCTACCACGCATGCCTGCATGATCGCCGGTGAATTCGTACTCATGGGGACCACCATCCGTTCGCGTGACTGCGTGCAGACCGCCGCCAATTCCACCGAGGCGGACCTGCGCCGTCTCTGTGAAGGGCTGGCACAGACCTCGGCGCAGATGGGTGGCAAGGCCGGCGAGGTCACGTACATGGACAGTTGCCCCTCACCGTCGCAGGGCAGTTGCACAAAGGTGTTTGGTGGCGGGTTCGACGGCTACTACTACGAGCGCACGCCGGAAGACCTGGCGAACCTGCCGGCCAGCTGTGCGCACGGCGGCGGCACCTGGAACGCAGGCTGATACCTGGGCAGGCAGGTCAGCTGGGCTGCAGTTTGGCCCAGCGGCCACCTTGTTGCGGTTCAACTTCAAAGCGGGCCCATTGGCGCAGATCATCGGCGGTGGCATGGCCGATATTGCCGATGCCATCGCCCGCCACCACGGCGTAGACCATCCGCTGCGGGGCCGGCCCCTCCAGCGCCGGCGTCAGCGACACGCGGCGCACGCTCCACGCGCGGCCCAGGCGGCCATTGCTGTAATAGCGCCCGGCCTCGATCAAGGCTGGGTGCAATGCATCGCGCTCGGCATGTTGCTTGGCCAGTTCCAGCAACTCGGTGAGGTTGTCCTCGGTGATGTCCACGAACGAGTTGAGCTGGCTGATGGCGGCATGGAAGTCCTCCTGGGTGAGGTCAACGCTGCGCTGTGCCGATGCCACTGGTGTGCTGGGTTGCCGCCGCCGGTGCAGGTGTACCGGGTAACGCCGCCAGGCGAAGCAGGCGTTGAACAGCACCGCAGCCAACAGAATGGCAGCCACGTTGATCGCCACCGGCGTCAGCAGGTACTGGTATCCCAGCGCATGTACCTCGCTGCCGCTGATCACCGCCGCCAGTGCGGTGGCACCGCCGGGCGGATGGATGCAGCGCAGGTAATGCATGGCGCCGACGGCAAGGCCCACCGCCAGCGCGCCGGTCCAGGCCTGGTCCGGCGCCAGTTTCTGGCAGCTCACACCGATGAAGGCGGAAACCAGGTGGCCGGCCATCACCGACCACGGCTGTGACAACGCGCCATGTGGCACTGCAAACACCAATACCGCCGAAGCGCCCATCGAGGCCAGCAGGATCGCGCCGCCCGGTGAGCCGCCGAAACCGTGCGGGAAGCACCAGTGCGCCAACTGGTAGACCACGGTGATGCCGATCAACGCGCCCAGTGCCGATATCCACTTCTCACCGTGATTGGTCTGGTTGCGCTCGATGCTCAACCAGTTGCGCAGTGACTGCAGGGGCGGGGAGAGGGGCTTCATCAGCACGGGTGCGGGCGGGGGGCGTCATTTTGCCGGGGTTGCCGGCCAACGTAACGTACCCATGCAGGCCAATCGGCACTGCGTTGATGCCGATGTGTTTGCTTGATATGCCACCGATGGATAAGCCGCTCCCGGGCCAGCCGTGGGCGGGTACCATGCCCGGCGACTGTTTCAGATGGATGCACCTGGCGATGATTCCTGGCCCGCTCATTTCATGGCAACTGCTGGTGCTGGTTTTCCTGCTGCCGCTGCTGGGCGGGCTGTTGACCGCTTCGCTGGTGCTGTACGCGCTGCACTTCTTCCTGCGCAAGCGCGGCAGTGCCAAGGCATTCTTCAGCTGGAAGATCCGCATCCTGTGCGTGCTGGCGGTGCTGTCCTGCGGCTGGATCGGCTATGTGTACTACGCATTCACGCAGATCGAGCGCGGCATTGCGATCGAGCAGTGGTACAAGGAAAGCCGCAGGCGCTTCGTGCTGGACCGGGATTTCCAGTACGGCGAGCTGCACGTTCCCGCAGGAACGCTGGTCAATCTTTACGATGCCTTCGACAACGGTGAGCCGCAGCGTGCATTGGGCCTGCGTGGGTTGGATGCCCTGCAGTTCCCACAGCCGGTGGAAGTGGCCGGCCTGTGGGTGAGTGCACTTGAAACGTCGCCGGGCCGTCTGACCTTGGCACGGGACCAGCGCGTGGGCCCGATGCATCACTACGATGCCGAGCAGAATGACTGGGTGCCCGATCCGTCACGCCCCTATGTGGACTGCAAGGCCGGCCAGAACGCCTGGTTCCACACGCCGCTGATCGACTATGACATCCAGGCGGAGTTTCTTACCGGGGAGCCCGATGGTGCCCAGGCACGCTTCAGGCCCTCGCAATGGCGCTTCACGCATTGCGAAAGCGACGGGGGGCCCTTGAAGGTGGAGCCGGCGTTCGCACAACCACCGCCGGACGGTGCAGGCCCGCCGGTGTTTCTGCCGGCGCCCGGCTGAGGCGTCGCGCAGCAGGGTCATGCTGCGGCGCCTGTTTTTTACGCAGATTTGATAGCACTGCGGCCGCATCGCCATCGTCGGTTTATGCGGGCTGGCGACATCATTTCCACAGGGACGCGCAGTGTGCGTGGCCACTCTGGAAACCTGATGAACACCTTTCAACCTTCCCGGCGCCTGTTGCGCCGTAGCAGCGTTCTGCTTGTCCTGCTGGCCGCTGCCGCCACCGGCACCGCCACCGCTCACGACATCAGCGGCAGTGCCGCCCTCACCAGCGACTATGTCTGGCGCGGCTCCAGCCAAAGCCACGGCGACGCCGCGGTGCAGGCCGGTTTCAAAGTCGCCACCGAAAGCGGCTTCTATGCGTCGGCCTGGGGTTCCAGTGTCGAGTTCGCACCTGACACCCATGCCAGCAGCGAGCTGGATTTCAGCGTGGGCTGGGGCCGGCAATTGAGCGAGGACTGGGCGCTGGACGCCAACGTGCTGCATTACCACTATCCGTCCACCACGGTCGATCTGAACTGGACCGAGCTCAACACCACGCTCACCTGGAAGCACAATTATTGGCTGTCGCTGGCCTGGTCGCCCGAAGCACTGGGCACCACCCAGGACGGCCTGTACAGCCAGCTCGGCGCGCGCGTGCCGGTCAACGAGCGTCTGCGGCTGGAGGCGATGGCCGGCTACTACACGCTGCAGGACGCGCCCGGCGGTGGTTATGCACACGGGCAGTTGAGCGCAATCTGGGCCATTGCCGCGCCGGTGGAACTGCGGCTCAGTGCGCATGCCACCGATCGCAATGCACGCGACCTGTTTGGCGAGGATTTCGCCGGCAGCCGCTGGGAAGTGGCGGTGCAGGGCGCGTTCTGAGCGTTGAATCCGCAGGCGGGCAGTGGCCTCAATGGTTGCCGTCCGCCTGCGATTGCGCACTGCGCCGGTAGTCGCGTTCCAGTTTCGGTAGTTGCGATCGTGCAAGGCCGGTGAGCGCGACATGCACACACGTCATGAGGAACAGCACCAGTGCATCAAAGCCGCTGCTGGCCAGCCACGACATCAACAGCAGCAGGAAGCTCAGCACGGCGATGGCATCAAAGAGCAGCCGGCTGAAGAAGCCCACGATCAACATCAGCATGAAGTAGAGCGCGGCGGGCAGGGCAAACATCGTTATCAGCAGTTCCATCAGCGCGTTGCTCACCGGGCAGGCAGCGCGTCATGCGCTGCGGAGGCCTGAAATTAGCGTGGCTGTGTGAACATTCGAGGGGGCTAATGTGAAGCGAATGGGAAGTGGTGACGGCGCTTCCATTGCCGGCACGGCGGCGTGGCGGGACGGCTGCTCGGGCTGCTAGTTTTAGCACTCGTCAGTTATCGGAAGAACCGTAAATGCGTGGAAAATCATCCTCGCGACGTGTGTGGATTGTCGTCCTGTTGCTGGTGATCGTGGCCGCCGCCTGGCTCTGGCAACAGCCCTTCGCGGTGGTGGCACGCGCCAGCTGGTCATTGATGCGGCTGCCTGCACCCACGGCGATCAGCGTGCCGGTGCAGGGCATACGCGCGCGCCAGATCGGCGATACCTTCGGTGCGCCGCGCGGCAGGGACCGACAGCACCACGGTGTCGACATTTTCGCCAAGCGTGGTACGCCGGTGCTGGCGGCCACGCAGGGCGTGGTGGCAACCGTGCGTGACAGCGGCCTGGGCGGCAAGCAGGTCTGGGTGATGGGCCCGGGCGGACAGCGGCATTACTACGCGCACCTGGAGGACTGGGCGCCGGGCCTGGCGATGGGAGATCTTGTGCAGCCGGGTGATGTGCTGGGCAGGGTTGGCGACAGTGGCAACGCCAAGGGCACACCGCCGCACCTGCACTACGGCATCTATGGCAGGGACGGGCCATTGGACCCGCTGCCGCTGATGCATGCAGGCACCCCCGGCAAGCGGTAAGGTACGGCCCCCAAGCCGCCCGTCAGCGGTGTGAATGATGAACGATGTTGATTGACTCCTTCGACCGTGAACATCTGTGGCACCCGTACAGCGCGCTTGGCAGCCCCGTGCCGGTGCTCAAGGTCGCGCGCGCCGATGGCGTGCTGCTGCAACTGGAAGACGGCCCGCAGCTGATCGACGGCATGGCCTCGTGGTGGTGCGCCATCCACGGTTACAACCACCCGGTGTTGAACCAGGCGGCCATCGACCAGCTCGGACGCATGTCGCATGTGATGTTTGGTGGGCTCACCCATGAGCCGGCCATTGCCCTGGGCAAGCTGCTGCTGGAGATCGTGCCCAAGCCGCTGGATGCGATCTTCTATGCCGACACCGGCTCGGTGTCGGTGGAAGTGGCGCTGAAGATGGCCATCCAGTACCAGGCCGCGCGCGGGCTGCCGCGCAAGAACAACATTGCCACCACGCGTTCGGGCTACCACGGCGATACCTGGAACGCGATGTCGGTGTGTGATCCGGTGACCGGCATGCATGGCCTGTTTGGTGCCTCGCTGCCGCAACGCTGTTTTGTGCCTGCGCCGCAGACACCGTTCGACGGCGAGTGGAACCCCGCCGACATCGCGCCGGTGGCGCAGTTGTTTGCCGAGCGCGGTGATGAACTGGCCGCCTTCATCATCGAGCCCGTCGTGCAGGGTGCCGGTGGCATGCGCTTCTACCACCCACAGTACCTGCGCGAACTTGCCCGGCTGTGCCGTGCGCATGAGGTGCTGCTGATCTGCGATGAGATTGCCACCGGCTTCGGCCGCAGCGGCCGCTTGTTCGCCTGCGAACATGCCGGCATCACTCCGGGCATTCTGTGCATCGGCAAGGCGCTGACCGGCGGCTACATGACGATGGCCGCGACCATCACCCGGCGCGACATCGCCGACGTGATCGCCTCCGGTGAGCCCGGTGTGTTCATGCACGGCCCGACCTTCATGGCCAACCCGCTGGCGTGCGCGGTGGCATTGGCATCCACGCAGTTGTTGTTGTCGCAGGATTGGCGCGGGCGCGTGGCGTCCATTGAGCGCGCGTTGCAGGACGGTCTGGCACCGGCCCGCGCACTGCCGCAGGTGGCCGACGTGCGCGTGCTTGGCGCGATTGGCGTGATTGAGTTGAAGGCACCGTTACGGCTGGAACGCATCCAGCAACGGATGCTGGAGCAGGGCATCTGGATCCGCCCGTTTGGCCGATTGGTGTATGTGATGCCGCCCTATGTGATCAGCGATGCACAGCTGCAGCAGTTGTGCGCTGGCATGGTCGCGCTGGTGGCCGGGCTGGAAGCAGAGGATATGCGGGCATGAACGGGCAGGTGATCTTCGTCAGCGGCATCGACACCGAGATCGGCAAGACCGTGGTGACCGGCTGGCTGGCGCGGCAATGGGCCGAGCAGGGCGAGGCTGTGATCACCCAGAAGCTGGTGCAGACCGGGTGCGTGGGCGCATCGGATGACATCCTGCTGCACCGTCGCATCATGGGCACGGGGTTGTTCGACGAAGACCGCGACGGCACGACCATGCCGGTGTTGTTTGCGTACCCGGCTTCACCGCATCTGGCCGCGCGCCTGGAAAAACGCGCGCTGGATTTCGCCGCCATCGAACAGGCGACGGCGCGGCTGTGCGCGCGCTATGAAAAAGTGTTGCTGGAAGGCGCCGGCGGCTTGATGGTGCCGTTGACCGAACAACTGCTGACGATTGATTACGTCGCACAGCACGGCTGGCCGTTGCTGCTGGTGACCTCCGGCCGATTGGGCAGCATCAACCACACGCTGCTGTCGCTGGAAGCGATCACCGCGCGCGGCATTCCATTGCATGGCGTGGCCTGGAACAGCCGTGACGACAGCAACGACGAAGTGATTGCGGCGGATAGCCGTGAGTTCATCCGCAGCCACGTGAAGCAGCGTTTCCCGGAAGCAAAGTGGTATGACGTGCCGCAGATGGATTTAGGATAGAGCTTTGGAGTCCCTCTCCCCTTGCGGGAGAGGGATTGGGGAGAGGGGGCGGCCGAAGCCGTGGATTTCTACGATCTTCTCGATTGATTTGAAGAGCAGAGCATCGCTCTTGCTCCTGCTGTCGTAGGCCAGAAGCAACCCCTCTCCCCAACCCCTCTCCCGCAAGGGGAGATGGGCTCGGATCGCGTCAATTTGAAGCAGTTTTTGCAACTGCAGCTTTAAAGCCCCTCTCCCCTCGCGGGGTGAAAGGAGCAGCTTGCGAACCACTGGTTCGCTGCTCCTTGAACGACCTTGCGCCGGCGCAAGGGCCGGGGCGCGGAGCGGGGGTTGGGGAGAGGGGGCGCCTTATCGCTACTTCTTCAACCGATAAGCCAACACGTAATCCCCCGCCTTGGTCCCGATGGAGCCATGCCCGCCGGCGACCAGCACCACCATCTGCTCGCCCTGGCTGTTGAGGTAGGTCATCGGTGTGGCCTGCCCGCCGGCGGGAATGCGCACGTCCCACAGCACCTTGCCGGTGGCCAGGTCATAGGCGCGGAAGTTGTTGTCGGTGGCCGCGCTCATGAAGGCCACGCCGCTGGCGGTCAGCAACGGGCCGCCGATGCCCGGTACGCCGATGCGGATGGGCAGCGGCAGCGGTGAGAGATCGCGGATGGTGCCGTTGCGGTGCTGGTAGGCGATCTTGCCGGTGCGCAGGTCCGCTGCGGCCACCGTGCCCCACGGTGGCACATGGCAGGGCACGCCCAGCGGTGACATGAAGGGCGTCATTTCCACGGCATAGTCGGCGCCCTTGTTCTCGTTCAGACCGTGCTCGCCCTTGTTCATTTCGCGGCCGCGGATTTCCTGCTTCGGCACCAGCCGCGAGACGAAGGCCAGGTAGGTCGGCATGCCGAACATCACCTGTCGGCGTGGATCGACCGCCACGCTGCCCCAGTTGAAGGTGCCGAAGTTGCCCGGGTAGATGATGCTGCCCTGCACGGTGGGTGGGGTGTAGCGGCCGTCGTAGCGCAGCGAGCGGAACTGGATGCGGCACAGCATCTGGTCGACCAGGCTGGCGCCCCACATGTCCGCTTCGCGCAGTGGCCTGGGCTCGAAACTCAGGGCCGAGTACGGCTGCGTGGGCGCGGCGCGCTGCCCGGGGATGTCCACATGCTGCGAAGCCGGGCGCTCGTTGACCGGCAGCAGCGCGCTGCCATCGCGGCGGTCCAGGACGTACACATCGCCTTGCTTGGTCGGCTGCACCAGCGCAGGCGTCCGCCCCTGCGGCAGATCAAGGTCCACCAGCACTGGCTGCGCGGGCGTGTCCATGTCCCACAGGTCGTGATGCACGAACTGGTGTACCCAGCGCGGCTGGCCGGTGGCAAGGTCCAGCGCCACCACCGATGAGGCGTACTTTTCTTCAGCGGGCGAGCGGTACATGCCCAACTGGTCCGGGGTGCGGTTGCCCATCGGGAAGTACGCCAGGCCCAGCGCTTCGTCGGCACTGGCCACCGCCCAGCTGTTTGGCGAGCTGGCGGTGTAGGTCTGCGTGGGGTCGTTCGGATCCAGCGGCGCGGTCTGCGTGGGGTTGCCCGAATCCCAGTTCCACACCAGTGCGCCGGTGCGCACGTCGTAGGCGCGGATCACGCCGGAAGGCGAGTTGACCGCATAGTTGTCGTTGACCGCGCCGGCCACGATCACCTTGCCGCCGGCCACCAGCGGCGGTGAGGTGGAGTAGTAATGGCCGGCCTGCTTGAACGGCATGTTGTGCAGCAGGTCCAGCACGCCGTTGTTGCCGAAGCCGGGGCAGTGCTGCCCGGTCTGCGCGTCCAATGCGTGCAGCTTGGCATCGGCGCTGGGCAGGAACACCCGCGCGCTGCAGGCGCCGGCGGCAGCTGTTGCAGCAGGCGACGGTGGATCAACGAAGTACGACAGGCCGCGGCAGGTCTGGTGCTGCCGTTGCGGCTCCATGCCGGCCGCCGGATCAAAGCGCCAGCGTTCCTTGCCGGTGTCGGCATCCAGGGCGATGGCCAGGCTGTGCGGTGTGCACAGGTACAGCGTGTTGCCGATCTTCAGCGGCGTGGCTTCATAGGTGGTTTCGCCCACATCCTCGGGCAGGCGCATGTCGCCGGTGCGCATTTGCCAGGCCAGTTCCAGCTGCCCGGCGTTGGCCGGGGTGATCTGCGCCAGCGGCGAAAAACGCTGGCCGTAGTCACTGCGGCCGTAGGCATGCCATTCGCCCGCGGGCGGGGCGTCATCACCCAGTGAGGCATCTGCGTTGACGATGTCCATCGGCAACTGGCCGTTGATCTCATGCAGGTGCCGGGGGATGCCGGCAAACGCCACCGCGGCCACCAGCAGTGCGCACAGCAGCGCCGGCCAGCCGGCCGGGCCGGTGTACCCGTGTGGGCTGGAGCGGCGCGCGGCGGGCAATGCGATCAGCAGGCCCAGCAGCGCCGGCACGCCCAGCCGCGTGGCCAGCGGCCACCAGTACAACCCTGCTTCCCACAACGACCAGCCCAGCAGTACCAGCAACCAGCCGGCGTACAGCCAGGTGGACCAGCGGCGGTGCCGCCACAGGCCCCAGGCGACCGCCAGCAGCACCGCGCCGCTGAACAGATAGAACGGGCTGCCGTGCAGGGTCAGCAAGCGTGTTCCGCCGATGCCCAGGATCAGCCCGAACAGTGTGATGAGAAGCAGTGTGAGTATTCGCATGGCGCACTCCGGCGACCTTGACCTGCCGCCATGGTGCGCTGCGGCCTGTATGCGCGATGTCATCTCGGCGGCGTCCGCCAACTGCCCGTAGAATCGTCATCCTGTCCTCCGGGGAACCGCCATGAGCATTCTGGGCTTCATCAAGAAGGAACTGATCGAGATCATCGAATGGACCGATGACTCGCGTGACACGCTGTCCTACCGCTGGCCGGATGACGACCGCCAGATCAAGAACGGCGCGCAGTTGATCGTGCGTGAATCGCAGACCGTGCAGTTCGTGGCCGCCGGCCAGTACGCCGATCTGTTTGGCCCGGGCAAGCACACCCTCAGCACCCAGAACATTCCGGTGCTGTCCACCATCCTGGGCTGGAAGTACGGCTTTGAATCGCCGTTCAAGTGCGATGTCTATTACCTCAACACGCGCCTGTTCACCGGCAACAAGTGGGGCACCGCCAACCCGGTGATGATGCGCGACGCCGATTTCGGCGTGGTGCGCCTGCGTGCATTCGGCACCTACGATTTCCGCATCGTCGATCCGCCCAAATTCCTCAAGGAAGTGGCCGGCACCGACCAGAATTTCCGTCTGGACGAATTCGCCGACACCATGCGTTCGCGCATCGTCAGCGTGTTCACCGAAGCCCTGGCCAAGGCCGGTGTGCCGGCGCTGGATGTGGCCACGCGCTACTCCGAGCTGGGCGAGGCGCTGTTGCCGATCATCAACCCGGCCATGACCGGCAAGTACGGCATCGAGATCACCAGCTTCGTGCTGGAGAACGTGTCGGTGCCGCCGGAAGTGGAACAGGCCATCGACAAGCGTTCCAGCATGGGCGTGATCGGCAACCTCAACGATTACGTCAAATACCAGATGGGCCACGGCATGGGCGAGGGCGGCGAAGGCGCCGCTGCCGCTGCGGTGCCGGCGCAGATGGCGATGGGCTTTGGCATGGCCCAGGAAATGATGCGCAGCATGCAGACGGGCGCCCCGGCCGCCGCAGCCGCAGGTGGCCCGCCGCCGTTGCCGGCCGCCGCCGATGCCGCCGCCACGCTGGATGTGTTGACCCCGGAACAGGCCGCGCAGGCGCTGTCGGTGTCGGTGGAAGACGTCATGGCCGCCATCGCCGCGGGCGATCTGAAAGCCCGAAAGATCGGCAACGCCACCCGCATCTCGCGCTCGGCACTTGAAGAGTTCCTGCGCGGCTGATGGGCAAAGTGACGGTCGGTAAGCATCCCTGCCCGGAATGCGGCGGGGATCTGCAATGGAATGCCGCCAAGCAGGCGCTGGCCTGCCCGTACTGCGGCACCATCGTGCCGCTGTCGGAGGCCGCCGAAGGCGTGGGCGACGGCAGCACCGGCGTGGTCGAGCAGGATCTGCTTGAAGCGCTGGCGCGGATGCAGAAACAGGACGCCCAACCGCCGCCGTTGCCGCCCGCCGAAGATGCCAAAAACGGTGCGCTGGGCATGCTGCAGAGCATGGCCGGCACACCGCCGTCGCAGCGTGGCTACGGTGCGCAGCCGCGCGAGGTGCAATGCCAGAGTTGCCACGCCATTTCGGTATTCGTCGATGGCAAGGTGGCCGACCGCTGCGAGTTTTGCGGTTCGCCGTCGATCATCGCCCATGAATCCCTGGGCGATGCCATCACCCCGCAGAGCCTGTTGCCGTTCCGCATCAGTGACGGCCAGGTGCGTGATGCCATCCGCCGCTGGTATGGCAGCCGCTGGTTCGCGCCCAACCGGCTCAGGACCGCCGCGCTGACCGACACGCTCAAGGGCATGTACCTGCCGTACTGGACGTTCGACGCGAATGTGGCCGCGCGCTGGACCGCCGAGGCCGGCTATCACTATTACGTCACCGTCAGTTACCGCGATTCGCAGGGCAACACGCAGACCCGGCAGGAGCAGCGCACGCGCTGGGAGCCCGCCGCCGGTTCCCTGCAGCACTTCTTCGATGACGAGCTGGTGCCGGGCACGGTGGGCGTGCACCC
Organism: Stenotrophomonas sp. STEN056; assembly: GCF_056759635.1. NCBI lineage: Bacteria > Pseudomonadati > Pseudomonadota > Gammaproteobacteria > Lysobacterales > Lysobacteraceae > Stenotrophomonas > Stenotrophomonas sp. STEN056. The sequence goes on along the minus strand of NZ_JBRRDL010000023.1, from coordinate 25,557 downwards.
GGAACTGCTGCAGAAGATCGGCAGCTTCCCCACCACCAGCGATCTGAAGCCGTATTCGCCCGAGTTCGTGCGTGGCTGGACGGTGGAGCGCTACCAGGTGGATCTGCGCCAGGCTGCAGGGCAGGGCGAAGCGCAGATGCAGGCGCAGACCCGTGCGCTGTGCGCCGAGCAGGTGCCCGGGGACACACATCGCAACCTGCAGGTGCAGGCCGATTACCGCAACCGTACCTTCAAGCACATCCTGGTGCCGGTGTGGTTGGTGAGCTACACCTACGGCTCGCGCACCTTCCAGGTGCTGGGCAACGGCTATACGGGGCAGATTGCCGGTGAGCGGCCCTACAGCGCGTGGAAAATCTTCTTCGCGGTGCTGGCCGGCGTGCTGGCGGTGCTGGTGTTGCTGTACGTGCTGGGCATGGCGCAATAGGCCGCCTGTTCAGGCCCGCAGCTTGAATCCTGCACCGCAACCCTCATATGGTGCAGGTTCAAATGGAATAAGAGGGAGGCTCATGGAAGCCAACACGACTGGAAGGGTCCAGTGCAACAAGTGCAAGGCCGTGTACGAACCGGCAATCAAGGTACTGGAGCGGGTATGCCCGCAGTGCCTTTCGATGAAGACGGTCCTGCTGCAAGCCAGCCAACAGCCGCGCAGCGCCAACGCCGCCGGCTGAAGCACGCACCACATCCAACGCACGAGGCCAGGCTTTGCCTGGCCTTTTTTGTGGGCGGCGCCCAGCGCGCTGATGTGGTCGGCGCGGTTTCCGGCAAGCGGCAGTGGTTGTGGAAACCAGGAACATCGGTGCGCCGGCATGTTCCGGTATCCCGTCACGCAGGCAGTCCAAAGCCTTGCCTGGCAAGGCCCGCATCCCATTGCGGTTGCATCACCGCGCAGGGCACAGCAGCCGATGACGCGCCCTATTGATTTGGATCAGGGCGACACCGACGGGGCCGGCCGAGAATGCGTCAGCTTCAAACAAAAAAGATGCAATGGGAAAGTTCTCAAAAGTTCTGCTGGTGATGGTGGCCGGCGCGGCGGCGGCCTACGGAATCGCGCGCTCGACGCCGTTGTGGTTTGCTCCACCGCAGCGCGCCACGGTGGATATCAATGATCCGCAGTTGATCCAGCGCGGCGAGTATCTGTCGCGCGTCGCCGATTGCGCGGCCTGTCATACCGCACCGGGTGGCAAGCCCTACGCCGGTGGCCTGGGCATGCAGACGCCGATGGGGACGATCTATTCGACCAACATCACCCCGGACCGCAGCCAGGGCATCGGCAGCTACAGCTATGCCGATTTCGAGCGCGCGGTGCGCCGCGGCATCCGTGCCGATGGCCAGCCGCTGTATCCGGCCATGCCGTACGTGTCGTACATGATCAGCTCCGATGATGAGATCAAGGCGCTGTATGCGTACTTCATGTCCTCGGTGCAGCCGGTGGCGCAGGGCAATGCGGACGCCACCATCCCGTGGCCGGCGAGCATGCGCTGGCCGTTGTCGTATTGGCAGCTGATGTTCGCGCGGCCGCGCACGCATGCGCCTGATCCAGCGCTGGACGCCAGCGCGCAGCGCGGTGCGTACCTGGTGGAAGGCTTCGCCCATTGCGGTGCCTGCCACACGCCGCGTGGCCTGGCGTTCCAGGAAAAGGCGCTGGGTGATGATGCCGGCCGCCAGTTCCTGTCCGGCTCGGTGCTGGAGGGTTGGTACGCCAAGAATCTGCGCGACGAAGGCACCGGCCTTGCCTCATGGAGCGAGGATGAGATCGTGCAGTTCCTGCGTACCGGCCGTACCGATCGCTCGGCCGCATTCGGTGGCATGGCCGACGTGGTGGAGCACAGCACGCAGCACATGACCGCCGATGACCTGCAGGCGATGGCGCATTACCTCAAGCAGCTGCCGCCGCGCGAAGGCCATGCGCAGCAGTGGAAACCCAGGCAGGACCTCACCACCGAAGCACTGCGCAACGGCGACTACCGCGTGCCCGGTGCCTTGGCTTATTCGGAACATTGCCAGGCCTGTCACCGTGCCGACGGCAAGGGCGCGCCACGCATCTATCCGGCGCTGGCCGGCAACTCCATCGTGTTTGCCGATGACCCCAGTTCGCTGATCCAGGTGACGCTGGCCGGCGGTGCGACGCCGCATACACCGCACGACCGCATGGCCTTCACCATGCCCGGTTTCGCGCATGTCTCCAACCGCGAATTGGCACAGATCATGACCTTCATCCGCAACGGCTGGGGCAACCACGCCAGCGCGGTCAGCGCCGACGACATCGCGCGCATGCGCCGCGTGGTGGCTGACAAACCCGTGCATTACCTGCCGGAGGAGGCCGCGCAATGAACGCCAGACTGATGATTGCGGCCCTTGTCGTAGCCGTGGCCGGCAGCGCCGGTGCGGCGGCATGGTACGCGCACATGCATCCGAACCTGGACGCCCCGGCGCCGGCACCGATGGACATCCTGGACAAGCAGGGCACGGTGGTCGGCCAGTACCTGGCGCCCAGCGCCGAGGAGATTGCCGGGCTGGCCAATGCCGAGGCGGTAATGCTGGGCCGGCGCCTGCTCAGCGATACCGCGCGCCTGTTGCCGGACAACGTCGGCAACGGCCTGAACTGCAACTCCTGCCACATGGCGCAGGGCCGGGTGCCGCTGCGCAACCACTACATCAACACCGGCAGCACCTATCCGCGCTACATGCCGCGGCCGGGCAAGGAAATTGACCTGCCCGAGCGCATCAACGGCTGCTTCGTGCGCTCGATGAACGGCACCAAGCTGGCGGTGGAATCACCGGAAATGCAGGGCATGCTCGCCTACATGCGCTGGTTGGGCACCGGCGTGCCGCAGGGCGCACGCGTCGCGGGCAAGACCGAGGGGCCGATTGACAACACCCTGCTGCCGGACGCGGTGCGGGGCGAGGCGATCTACGCCGCGCAATGCGCCAGCTGCCACGGTGACAACGGCGAGGGCATGAAGGATCAGTTCAACGAATACATCTTCCCGCCGCTATGGGGCGATGACTCGTTCAACATCGGCGCCGGCATGGCCCGGCTGTACAAGGCCGCCGCGTTCGTCAAACACAACATGCCGCTGGGTGTGAACCGCGAGCCGCCGTACGGGCAGGGCGTGATGAGCGACCAGGATGCGGTGAATGTGTCCGAGTACTTCATCAAGCAGCCACGCCCGGATTTCGCCGGCAAGGCCAATGACTGGCCGCGCGACAAGAAACCCAAAGACGCCCGTTATTGAACGCATATCGCCAGCAAGGGCTGGCTCCAGGAGAGTAGTGATGCAGTTTGTTTCCCGTGGCCCGCTGGCCGCCGCGCTGGCCCTGGCGTGCATGCCGGCAATGGTGAACGCCGAGGAAGCCACACCGGCGACCAGGGTATCGGCGCAGATCTTCGTCAACGCCAGCCAGCTGGATCGTGATGGTGTGGAAACCGCCGACGAAGGCCTGGCGATGGACCTCAAGCGCACCTTCATCACCGTGGACCATCGCTTCAACGCGAACTGGTCGGCGCAGGTGACCACCGACGTGCAGTGGCTGCGCAACAGCGACGTCAGCGACCTGTGGTTGCGCCACGCCTATCTGCAGCGCAGCTTCGGCAAGGGCAGCTGGCTGCGGCTGGGCAACGCACCGACGCCGTGGATCGCACAGGAATCTGTGCGCGAAGGCTTCCGCTACGTGGATGCCGGCCTGATTGCCCGCACCAAGCTGGGCACGCCCGCCGACTACGGTGTGCATGGCCAGTACAGCCGCGGTGATTTCGTCTATGCCGCTTCGGTGGTGACCGGCGGTGGCTTCCAGAAGCCGCGCCTGGGCAATCGCGCCGACGTGGAAGCACGCGTGGGCTGGACCCCGGCCAAGGGCGTGGAGCTGGCGATGGGTGGCTATCGCGGCACCCGCGCACAGGATTCCGGCGGTCTGCCGCACGAGCACACCGCGCAGCGCTGGAACGCGATGGCCAGCTGGGTGGGTGAGCGCGCACGTGTGGGTGCGCAGTACGTCCGCGCCGAGGACTGGACCCGCATCACCAAGCCGGGCAGTGACGACCAGCGCGCCTGGTCGGCCTGGAGCAGCTACCAGTTCACCCCGCAATACGCCGTATTTGCCCGCTACGATGAAACCCGCATGAGCCTGGACATCGACCCGCGCACCCGCGAGCGCTATCACCAGGTGGGCGTGGAGTGGAAGCCGAACCGGCACCTGCGCCTGGCCATGGTCGGCAAGCGCGTGGAGCAGCAGACGGCGAAGAAGAAACTGGAAAGCCACGAAGCCGGGCTGTGGGCCCAGATCGCGTTCTAACGCAGCTTGAAACCCTGCTTAAAGCCTTGTTTTAAGCCTTGTTTTAAGCCCCTCTCCCGCATGCGGGAGAGGGGTTGGGGTGAGGGACGCTTTTGAGGTTGCTGACGACAAATGCGTCGCCACGCGCCGTGACGGCGAACCGCCAGCGGCGCTTCATGCGGTCCTTGGGACCAATCTGCTTCCCCCCGAAGCAGAAAGCAAAAGCACCCCTCCCCAGCCCTCCCCTTTGCCTGCGGCAAAAGGGAGGGGGCGAAGCCAGAGCTTCAGCCAAAGAAGCCGAAGCCTCACTCGCCCTGGTACTGCTTCTCTTCCACCAGCGCCGAACCGGCCACGCGGTTGATGTCGTTCTTCACCGCCACGCGCTCGCCGTTGGTGCCGTATACGCCACGCGCCAGGGTGATGAATTCCGCGCCGAAATCCTGCGCCGCTTCCTTGTCGCGAAGCTGGTCCTGGATCTCCCACATGCGTTCGTTGATGGCCTTGAGCGTGTCCTTGAGCGCGCCCAGCGTCGGCCGCGCGGCCTGCTGTTCAAGCCACAGCGGCCACAGCCCATCCAGCTCGGTGCGCACGTTGGCCAGCTTGGCGGCATCGGTGATGCGCTCGGCCTTGATCTCGAGGATGGTGATCTTGTCGATCAGTTCGCCAATCGATACCGGGGTCAGGATGGTCTGCACGTTGCGGCTGCCGTTTCAGGGATGGCGGCCATGATAGCGTCCCGGCAAAGGTTGCCAATGAACCTGTGTTGGCAAAGCCGTGCAGCCGTTGCGCACAATGCGCGCTGTTCACCACAGGGAAGTTGCCGATGTCGTTGCGTGCCTGTTTGAGTGCGGTTGCCTTGGCTGCCGCTGCGTTTTGTGCCACTGCCAGCCCGGCCTCGTCGCTGCAGGGCGCGTGGCAACTGCAGTCCGGGGAGTTCATCGACAAGCAGGGCAGGCCGGTGGCCTACGCCAGCCAGAAGCTGGCCGGCACCAAACTGCTGGCCGATGGCCGCTTTGCCTTCACCACCACCAGCGACGGCAGGTTCTGGGCCGGCGGCTCGGGCACTTATCGTGTTGGAGACGGGCGTTATGTGGAAACGCCGCTGATGGCGTCCTACCCGCTGGAAAACGGCGGCAGCTATGAATTCCGCTACACGCTGGAGGGCGATGTGTGGACGCTGGAGCGCTGGGAGGGCGAGCGGCGCGTGGAGCGTGAGGTCTGGAGGCGTGCACCGGCCCCATGAACCCTTGAGCGGCAGTGGCATGCGGGCTGCAACTCCTGGCAGCCCGTTTCAAGCTTGCCGTCAGTGCGCGGTGGAGCGCGAGAACACGTTGATGACCACCACGCCGGCGCAGATCAAACCGATGCCGATCAGCGCCGCAAGATCCAGTTTCTGCTTGAACACGAACAGGCCGATCAGCGAAATCAGCACGATGCCGACCCCCGACCAGATGGCATATGCAATGCCGGTGGGTACCGTCTTCATCACCATCGACAACAACCAGAAGCACACGCCATAGCCCACCAGCGCACCGAGCGTTGGCCACAGGCGGCTCATGCCGTCGGAGGCTTTCAGCAGCGAGGTGGCAAGGACTTCCAGGGCGATGGCGCAGGCCAGCAATGCGTAAGCGTTCATGGGTGTTGAGCAGATCGTAACGGCGCGACATGCGCGGCATGGATTCTACGTTGCAGGGCAGGCCGGCAAGGCCGGGTGAGGCTTCTGGCGGGTGCGTCATGGCCGCGGCCATCGGCAGCTTCACGATGGGCTTCCATTAGTGCCAGACTCGGCCCTTCACCCGACATCCATCTGCTGATGACCTCTTACGAGTTGCTACAGATGTTCGTGTTGTTGCTCGTCGCCCATGCATTGGCCGACTACCCGCTGCAGGGTGAATTCCTGGCCAGGGCAAAGAGCCGCTTTGAACCTGTGCCGGGGGTGCCGTGGTACCAGGCACTGGGCGCGCATGCGGTGATCCATGGCGGCGCGGTGGCGTGGATCACCGGCAGCCTGGTGCTGGGCGGGCTGGAGGTGATCTGCCACATGCTGATCGACGACCTCAAATGCAGCCATCGCATCAGCTACAACGTCGACCAGCTGCTGCATGTGGCGTGCAAGGTGGTCTGGCTGGCGGCGGTCGTGCTGTTTCCGTTCCTGCCCTGAGAGCCGTTCGGCCGCATCCGGCCATGGTTCAGGCGCTTGGTTTACCCTTGGCAGCCCTGAACCCCGCTCCCGCCGCCGCCTACCCGGCCGCCGCGCACGATCCAGCACCCATGATTTCCTCGCCAGCCGCCAGCCGCTTTGATGCCTCGCTACGCCTTTCCGTTGCCCCGATGATGGATTGGACGGACCGGCATTGCCGTGTGTTTCATCGCATCCTGGCGCCGGGCGCGCGGCTGTACACCGAAATGGTGCACGCCAATGCCGTGATCCACGGCGACCGTGAGCGCCTGCTGGGTTTCGATGCTGCCGAGCAGCCGCTCGCGCTGCAGTTGGGGGGCAGTGATCCTGCGGCGCTGGCGCAGGCCGCGCGCATTGCCGCCGACTGGGGCTACGACGAGGTCAACCTCAACTGCGGTTGCCCTTCCGATCGCGTGCAGGCCGGTCGCTTTGGTGCCTGTCTGATGCGCGAGCCGACGCTGGTGGCCGAGTGCGTCGCGGCGATGGTCGCGGCGGTGGATATCCCGGTGACGGTCAAATGCCGGCTGGGCGTGGACGAGGACAACGATTACGACCTGTTCGCCGCCTTTGTTGACCAGCAGGTGCAGGCCGGCGCCTCGATGGTGGTGGTGCATGCCCGCAACGCCTGGCTCAAGGGGCTCTCGCCCAAGGAAAACCGGGAAATCCCGCCGCTGCGCTACGACTGGGCCTACCGCCTGAAGCAGGAACGGCCCGCATTGCCGGTGGTGCTCAACGGCGGCATTGCCACGGTGCCGGCCGCGCAGGCGCACCTGCAGCATGTGGACGGTGTGATGCTCGGGCGCGCGGCGTACCACGATCCCTATGTCCTGCATGCGCTGGAAGCTGCTCAGACCGGCATGGCCTTGCGCTCGCGCGAAGCGTTGCTGACCCAGATGCGGCCGTATATCGAGGCACGGCTGGAGGCCGGGTTGGCGCTCAAGCACATCACCCGGCATCTGCTTGGCCTGTTCCATGGGCAGCCGGGCGGGCGGGCTTTCCGCCAGATCCTGAGCGAAGGGGCGCACCGTCCGGGTGCCGGCTGGGCCTTGCTGGAGCAGGCGCTGCAGGTCACGCGCGTGCAGGCCGCACGGGTCGCCTGAACGGGCCGGCCGTCGGCTGCCCTGGAGCTGAACAGCCCCGGACACCACGGTGAGGCAGCAGACAGGCGGGTGGAAGCCCTCTGGATGCGCACGATTGTCCGTACATATTGCTGAACAGGGCGAGGGGTGAAGGGCGGAGTTCAGATCGGATTCACCCCTAAAAATCAAGAATTTGCCTTGATTTCGCTGGGGCCGGCGTCGAATTTGAACGGCGGCTTTTACGAATTTTGAACGTTGCCTCGCAGTCCGCTAGGATCACTCCCATGCATCCGCTTCAGCATCGCCGTCTACACCTCGCTCTTGTCGCCACGTTGATCGTGAGCGGGCCGGGCGTGGTCGTAGCCGCAGCCCAGCAGCAGGCCCCGCAACACCGCCCGCAGGAAATCGCGCGCGGGCCGGAGGCCGGTGCAGAGCACAGGATGCGCCAGGAGCATGGTCGTTCGTTGTCCGACGCGGTACGCCGCGTGCAGCGCGAAACCGGCGGCCGCATCCTGGGCGCCGAGCGCGTGCCGTATGACGGCCGGGACATCAATCGGGTCAAATACATGGATGACCGGGGACGTGTGCGTTACATGGACGATCCTCAGCCCAGCCGCTCAGGTCCGCGTGGCCCCCGGGCAGAGTTGCCACCACGCGGCGATAACTCCTGAACAGCGATAGTTGTTCCGCGTTCCGCATACAAACGCCGGCACACAGCCGGCCCAAGTTACTAGGGAGAGTTCATGCGTATCCTTCTGGTTGAAGACGAAGCCCCGCTGCGGGAAACCCTTGCAGCCCGCCTGAAGCGCGAAGGTTTCGCAGTGGATGCGGCGCAGGATGGCGAGGAAGGCCTGTACATGGGCCGCGAAGTGCCGTTCGACGTGGGCATCATTGATCTGGGCCTGCCCAAGATGTCGGGCATGGAGCTGATCAAGGCGCTGCGCGACGAAGGCAAGAAGTTCCCGGTGCTGATCCTGACCGCGCGTTCGAGCTGGCAGGACAAGGTCGAGGGCCTGAAGCAGGGCGCCGATGACTACCTGGTCAAGCCGTTCCATGTGGAAGAGCTGCTGGCCCGCGTCAACGCGCTGCTGCGCCGTGCCGCCGGCTGGTCCAAGCCGACGCTGGAATGCGGCCCGGTGGCACTGGACCTCGCTGCGCAGACGGTGAGCGTGGCCGGCAGCAATGTCGACCTGACCAGCTACGAGTACAAGGTGCTGGAATACCTGATGATGCATGCCGGTGAACTGGTCTCCAAGGCCGACCTCACCGAACACATCTATCAGCAGGATTTCGACCGCGACTCGAACGTGCTGGAAGTCTTCATCGGCCGCCTGCGCAAGAAGCTCGATCCGGACGGCGAACTCAAGCCGATCGAAACCGTGCGTGGCCGCGGTTACCGTTTCGCGATTCCGCGCAACGAAGGCTGAGCCCCGCAGGGGCGGTGCGTCATGTCGAGCCGTCAGTGGCTATTGAAGCGTTGGCGGCCTCGCTCCCTGCAGGCACGCCAGCTGCTGGCTGCCTCCGTGGGCCTGGTGGCGTTTCTGGCATTGGCCGGTTACGCGCTCAACGCGATGTTCGTCGACACCGCGCGTGCCAATCTCAGTGAACGCCTGAAAAACTATGCCACCGCCTATGCCGGTGGCATCGACTTCACCCGCGACCGCTCGCTGTACATCCGCGAGCAACCGCCGGATCCCCGTTTCGACATCCCTGGCAGTGGCCTGTACCTGCAGGTGGTGATGCCCGGTGGCTACGGCAATTCCATGTCCGCCGAAGGGCCGATGCTGCCTGACGTCAGCGGCCACATGCTCAAGCCGAACGAAGAAGTCTTTGAAGGCCCGCTGCCGATCACCCAGATCGACGGTGCACAGGGCGAGGTTTATCGCTACGGCATGGGCCTGATCTGGGGCGGCGATGGCGCGCCCGAAGCCGAGTTCCCGTACACCATCTATGTACTGGAGGATTCACGCGCCTTGGGCAAGCAGTTGAAGGTGTTCCGTGGTGCGGTGTGGTTCTGGCTGGGTGTCACCGGCTTGATCCTGCTGCTGCTGCAGACCCTGGTGCTGCAGTGGAGCCTGCGCCCGCTCAAGCGTGTGATCAACGAGTTGACCAAAGTGCAGCGCGGCGAGCGCGAGCGCATGAGTGAAATGCATCCGCGCGAGCTGGAGCCGTTGACCGAAAGCATCAATGCCTTCATCGAGAGCGAGCGCGAAAACCTGGAGCGCCAACGCAACACGTTGGCCGATCTGGCGCACAGCCTGAAGACACCATTGGCAGTGCTGCGCACGCAATTGGACAGCGGTAGCAGCAACGAACAGGAACTGCGCGAGGAAGTTGACGTGCAGTTGCAGCGCATGAACAACCTGGTGTCGTACCAGCTGGCGCGTGCGGCTTCTTCGGGCCATAAGCTGTTTTCCGCGCCGGTGCCGATCGAGGCCAGCGCCGAGGAAATCGTGCGCGGCCTGGAGAAGGTGTATGCAAGCAAGGGCGTGCTGTGTGAGTTCGACCTGGAGCCGGGCGTGAACTTCTACGGTGAGCCGGGCGACCTGCAGGAGCTGCTGGGCAATCTGTTGGAAAACGCCTTCAAGTGGGCCAACCGCCGCGTGTTGCTGACCGCCAAGCCGATTGCCGGCACGGCCGGACGCCGCGCGGGCCTGGTGCTGGCGGTGGATGATGATGGCCCCGGCATTGCCGAGGACAACATCGCAAAGGTGCTGCAGCGTGGCGTGCGTGGCGACGAGCGCGTGCAGGGCCATGGCATTGGTCTTTCGATCGTGCAGGACCTGATCAAGGCCTACCGTGGCGAGCTGCAGGTCAAGCGTTCAACCGAACTGGGTGGCGCACGTTTTGAAGTGACCTTGCCGCCGGGCATCTGAAGCCGGCGGTGGATGGCGACGCGCGATGCTCGGATGAAGCTTCCTCGGTAATGCCTTGGCCGAGCATGGCTCGGCTCTACTCTTCTTTGCTGTACTTTTTCCGGCAATCAGCGCGTTGAAAGCACCCCTCCCCAGCCCTCCCCTTCGCTGCGCGAAAGGGAGGGAGCGAAAGCGGTGCAATGACGACATTGGCCATCTGTGCGGCCGCACGATCTGCCCCCTCCCTTTCGCGCAGCGAAGGGGAGGGTTGGGGAGGGGTGCAGTTGCTGTTGTTCCAACGTCAACTGACGCCACGCCAGTCACTTCCCCGTTGCCAAAGCCCCATACAGCCGCCGCAGATGCGCGGCGACCACCGGCATTTCCTGTTCCAGCAGGGCCGGTGCGGAGAAGTGGTATTCACTGACCACTGCAAAGAATTCTTCCGGCGCTTCGGCGGCATAGGGGTCCAGGGCGGTCTCCTGGCCGGCATCGACCTGCGCACAGAACTGGTCGTAGTGCTGCTGGAAATCGCGCGCCCATTGGCGTTGCCATTCGCGCGGCAGCGGCGGCGTGCCGTCCATCGCGCCGTCGAGCGCATCGAGCTTGTGCGCCATTTCATGCACGGCCACGCAGAAGCCCGCATGCGGGTCGGCGATATCGGCCTGCACATCGGCCCACGACAGGATCAATGGGCCGCTGTCCCAAGACTCGCCGATCAGCTCGTCGTCCCACTCGTGCAGCACGCCCGCGGCGTCGACATGACTGCGCTGCACGCGGAACGCATCCGGATAGACCACCAGCTCCGACCACCCGTGCAGGCCTTCGCGGCCGAACTCCATCAACGGCAGGCAACACAACGCAGCCAGCAGCATGCGCTGACCTTCGTCCAGGGTCAGGCCGGCGACGGGGGTGATGGTTTTGCGTTGCAGGAACAGCGCGGTGAGTTCGCGCAGGCGGAGTTCCTGCGTTGGCGACAGGGCCTGCAGCCACGGGCAACAACGGCAGGTATCGCGCCAGAGCGTTTCATCAAGCGAGGGCGGGGTGCGCTGCCACCAGCGCAACAACGACTGGATCAGCGGAACATCCCGGGCAACATGCGGTGCCAGCGCGGTGCGCGCAGGCGCGGAATGATGTCGTCATCGCTGCCGCCGCCGGTGGTCTGGGTGGGCTTGGGCTTGTTGGCCGGCGGCGCTGCCGGGGTGGAGTTGGCAATGTTCACCGAAGCGGCGGGGACCGCCACACGCTCCACTTCGCCAGGGGCATAGCTGCAACCGCTCCGGCCGGCGCCGTCGAGCGCTTCTGTAGCCTGCGCTGCAACCGGCACCAGCAACAGGATCAGGCAATGAGCGAGGTGGCGCATCGTCAACATCCGGGGGCAGGTGAGTTCCCGATTCTAGCCTGCTTTTTTGCCTGAATTGGATGACCGGCTGGGCGCCCCCGGGGGCATGACGCATAATTTCGCCGTCTGTTGTGAGGAAGCTGCCTGTGGATGACCGCCAATTGCTGGCCAAGCTGGGCGCCGGTGCGTTGTCCGGTGACGCCTTGGCGCGTGAGCTGGGTTTGACCCGGGCCGCGGTATGGAAGCGTATACAAGGGCTGCGCGCGGCCGGCGTGGAGATTGAAGGCCGCGCGGGCGATGGCTACCGCCTGGCGCAGCCACTGGAACTGCTGGACCCGGCGGTGATCCGTTCGGGTCTGCAGGCGGATGTGTATCTTCTGCTGGCTGGCCTGGATATTGGCTGGTCACTGGCCTCCACCAACACCGATTTGCTGCAACGCAACGCACCTTTGCGCGGCGTCGAGGTTTTGTTGGCCGAACGCCAGACCGGAGGCCGTGGCCGTCGTGGCCGGCACTGGGCCTCGCCGCTGGCCGCCCACATTTATCTGTCGCTGTCGCGGGCATTCGCCGGTGGCTTGTCGCGGATGGGCGGGCTGAGCCTGGCGATGGGCGTGGCCGTGGTGGAGGCGCTGCATGCCCAGGGTTTCCAGGATGTCGGGTTGAAATGGCCCAACGATGTGGTGATCGAAGGCCGCAAGCTTGGCGGGCTGCTGGTGGAAGGTGGGGGCGAGTTCGCCGGCCCGGCGCGGGTGGTAATCGGGCTGGGTTTGAACGTGCGCATGCCAGCGGCCGCTGCCACGGACATCACCCAGCCCTGGACCGACCTGGATTCGCTCGCCGGCCGTCGGGTGTCACGCAATGCCGTGGTCAGTGCGCTGCTGTCGGCGTTGCTGCCGGCGCTGGAACAGTTTGATCAGGACGGCCTTGCCCCGTTCCTGCCACGTTACGCATCCATGGATGTGCTGCACGGCCGTGCGGTGCGCGTGGAAGAAGGGGGCGTGATGCATGACGGTATTGCCTGCGGGCTGGCTGAAGACGGTGCGCTCAAGGTACGCATCGATGGGCGCGAAACCCGCTTCCATGCGGGCGAAGTCAGTGTGAGGGCGGCATGAGCGATTGGCTGTTTGACCTGGGCAATTCGCGCTTCAAGTTTGCGCCGTTGCAGGGCACCGCTGCCGGCAACGTGCAGGCCTGGGCGCACGGCGCCGAGACCATGACCGCCAGTGCGTTGGAAGCGCTGCCGCAGGGGGACACCGCGTGGGTGGCCAGCGTCGCCGCACCGGCACTGACTGAAGACGTGATGCGCGTACTGCGCGGGCGTTTTGCACAGGTACGGATGGCACGCACGTTGCCGCACTGCGCCGGAGTGACGGTTGCCTACGCACAGCCTGGAAAATTCGGTGTGGATCGCTTCCTGGGCCTGCTTGCCGCAGTGCCGGCGCAACGGCCCGTGCTGGTGGTGGGCGTGGGCACGGCCCTGACCATCGACCTGATGGACGGCGAGGGCAGGCATCGCGGTGGCCGCATCGGCGCATCGCCCACGGTGATGCGCGAAGCCCTGCACGCCCGCGCGGTGCAGTTGCCGGCAACTGGCGGCGACTATGCCGAGTTCGCCAACGACACCGCCGATGCACTGGCGTCAGGTTGCGATGGTGCGGCGGTCGCATTGGTCGAACGCAGCCTCCGCCAGGCGGCCGAACTGCTCGGCATCGCGCCGGCGCTGGTGCTGCATGGCGGTGGTGCCGCGCCGCTGCTGCCGTTGTTGCCGCAGGCCGAGCACCGGCCGGCGCTGGTGCTCGATGGCCTCGCGCGCTGGGCGGTGCACCATTGCAACGAGGAACGGTAGGATCACGCCATGCTGACCCGCTTCCTGATCGTCGTCCTTGCCGTCCTGAACGTAGGCGTTGCCCTGTGGTGGATGACATCCCGCCCCGCCGAGCCGGCGGCACCGGCTGCTGCCGAGCCGGGCGTGGCCACCCTGGAGTTGCTGCGGCCCTCGCCAGACACGCCGGCAACGGTGCCCGCTGCCGCATCGGTGGCGGCGCCCGAGCCGCCGCTGGCCGCGGTGGAAGCCAGCCCCAGGAACAACACCACCGCTGCAGCGGCCCAGGAAGCCACGCCCCCACCTCCCATCGCTGCCGAAGTCGCCCCGACGACACCGCCGGAGCAGTGCAGCAGCCTGGGGCCGTATGCCGACCAGGCCGCTGCCCAGGCCGCACTTGCCGCGTTGGGTGGGGAGGTAAAACGGCAGCGCCTGCGCGAAGTGCCAGGCAAGGCGGCCAGCAGCTATCGGGTGATGATCCCGCCGGCCGCCTCGCGTGAGGAAGCGCAGGCCACGGCCAAACGCATCGTCGATGCAGGATTCAGCGACTACTTCATCGTCGCCCAGGGCGAAGAGGCCCACGCCGTGGCGCTGGGCCAGTACCGCAACCGCGAAGGCGCCGAGCGTCGGCTGTCCACGCTGGTGGCGGCGGGCTTCCCGGCCAAGCTGGTCACGAACGGCACCGAGGGCCCAGCCAGCTGGTGGCTGGACGTGGCCAGCAGCGCCGCCCCGGCCACGTTGAAGCAACGTGCCAGCGCCACGCAACAACAATCGCTGAATTGCGCGCGTCTGCGCTAGAATGGCGCCCGCATCGCGCAGCAGCCCCGGGCCCGATGCCGGCGAACCCCAGGTTCGGTCACAGCTCCATGCCGCTTTAGCTCAGTTGGTAGAGCAACTGTCTTGTAAACAGTAGGTCATCCGTTCGATTCGGATAAGCGGCACCAGACCCCCGTTTTAGACTCTCCCCGTAGTTCCCCGTATCGGTGGGCACACGGAAAGGCACACAATTGATCCATGGCATCCATCCGACACCAGGGCAATCGGTATCGCGCTTTCGTCAAAGTTGACGGCCGTCGCGCGACCGAGGTTTTCGATACGAAGCGCGCGGCGCTCGCATGGTCACAAGAGCAAGAGGCTCAGCTTTCCGGTGCCCAGCTCCCAGACAAGACCTTCGGCGATGCCTGCAGAAAGTACTCCGAAGAGGTGACCGAATCGAAGCGCGGCGGCCGATGGGATCGCACCGCAACCTGTCCAGCCTCTTGATCTACTACCGAGCGTCGGTTGCCGAGCTCGCTAAGCGGCTCGGCTGATCTTCGCTTCATCGTCTGCCAACGAACAACATCGGCCCCTCGCCATAGCCGCTTCGCGCCGAGGAACATCGGCTTCGGGAAGCTGCTTCGAACTGCGATTCGTTCCAAGAAAGCGCGCCGGTTCACTTTTCCCGCGCGAGTGGTCAAACCGAGTATGAAGGCGCATGCGTCCGCATTTAGCCATTCTGCATCGCGCGCCATTGCGGCCAGGGTTGAGATATCGGTCTGCTCGTTCTCACCTGTCACGATGAAAGTCTCCTTGGCTTGCTGCATTGATCTGCCATGGCGTCCAAGCGGGCTACCGACGCGGCCTAGCCGGCACGGATTGGGGTGTGGTGGTGCTGGCATTGCAGGGGCGCCGCCGGGCTGCATCGTGCCGGAGTACAGCCGGACGAAGGGCGGCACTATCGATCCGGCACTGGCCGCCCGGTTGGCGATCTACGGCGCGGCGTCGAATACCTGGAACGCGGAGAACGTGAGCGGCCGGTACTTCTCGGGACACCTGGAATTTGAGGAGGTGCCGGGGTAAGTGGCACCATCGTCCCTCCAATGGAAAGGGAGGGAATATGGGTTGGATTCTATTTTTGATCGCCTTGATAGGGCTGATCGCGGTCTACTATGCAAAGAAGCAGGAGTTGGCGAGAGCACGAGAGGCGGCAGCCAAGGCGGAATCCGAACATGCGAGTGCCGTGAATGAATTGCAGGCAAGGAACGCCGAATTGACCGAGGAGAACCGCAGCCTGTCGCCATTCAAGGAGATTAGAGATGCGGTAGTGGAAGCTGCGCGAATCAGAGGGGAGGCCGAGAAGGCGGCAAGGATCGCAACTGGGCAAGCCAATGTTTTGCGTAACCTGGCAGAAAGCGAGGCCAGCGAGATCAAGCGAAAGGCGCAGGTGGAGGCAGCTGACTTGCGCAAGGATGCTCTCGCTAGCAATGCTGATGCTCGGCGAAAGGCAGAGCATCTAATTGAAGATTCCAATAGTCGAGCCGCTCGACTGATTCAAGATGCTGAGGTGAGGGCGCAAGAGATTGCAGGGGATGCTTACCGCGCATTAAACCAAGCCGAGCAGCTAGAACAGACCGCAACAGCTATGCGGAATGTGATTGAAGGCTATGGAGATAGGTACCTGAAGCCAACGTACAGCCAGTTGGACCAGTTGGCCGATGACTATGGGTTTGATGAGGCAGGTAAAGAGCTTAAGCGGGCTCGGGCCAATAGCCAGAGCATGGTTAATGCCGGGCGTGCCGCATCATGCGATTACGTGGAACAGCATCGACGCGAGACGGCCATCAGGTTTGTTTTGGACGCCTTCAATGGCAAGGTGGACACAATCCTTGGGCGCGTGAAATCTGACAACGCCGGAACGCTTGAGCAGCAGATCCGCGACGCGTGCTCTCTGGTGAATCACAACGGGAGTGCGTTCAGGGGCGCGAGGATAACGCCTGAATATCTCGGGAGCCGGCTGGATGAACTGAAATGGGCCACTGTCGCTGTCGCTCTCAAGGAGAGAGACAAGGAAGAGCAACGGCGTATTCGGGAGCAAATTCGAGAAGAGGAGCGCGCCCGCCGGGAAATTGAGCGCGCCCTGCGTGACGCGGCCAAGGAAGAGGACACGCTGCAAAAGGCAATGGCGAAGGTGCAGACCCAAGTTGAGAAGGCAAGTGAAGAACAGAGGGCATCCTTCGAGGCGAAGCTTGAAGAGCTTCGATTGAGGCTGGCCGAAGCCGAGGCCAGAAATCAGCGCGCACTTTCAATGGCCCAGCAGACGAAGGCAGGCCACGTCTATGTGATATCGAACATCGGCTCTTTCGGAGAGCATGTGTTCAAGGTGGGAATGACTCGCCGACTGGAGCCCAGTGACCGTATTCGCGAACTAGGGGATGCCAGTGTGCCGTTCCCATTCGATGTTCACGCGATGATCTGGGCCGACGATGCCCCTGCCCTTGAGCACGCACTTCACAAGAAGTTCCTGACCGAACAGGTCAACAAGGTAAATCCTCGCAAGGAGTTCTTCAGAATTCCAATTTCTGAGTTGAAGCAGGCGGTGGAGGAGCATGGTCTGCAGGCAACATGGACGCTTTCATCGGAGGCGAGTCAGTACCGGGAAACCCTCGCAATTGAGAGGGCGTTGACCGAAGAGGGCTCCGATGCGCAAGCGTGGATTCGCCATCAGCTCGATGTGGAGCGTGAGGAATTAGTCGTAGAGATAGAGGATGAGCTCTAGGCAGCTGGGAATATAGATCAGGCAATTAGGTCTGTGGCTGCTAATCCAAGCGCCGCCAAGGTGCCATATACAAAGAACCTGGGGTCTGACAGTGAGTTCTTTTTCGCATGGCCCCGCGACTCAGGCCTGCGGCTTCAAATGGCTTCGGTGCACAGATCGACGCATCGGCGTTCTGCATCGTTGCTCCTAACGGAAAAACGATCACAAGCCTTAGCGTCGACGGGAAAGAGAGTGATCTAGCACCCGGTCAGCAACTCAATGCACAGAACCCCGCTCCGGCGGGGTTTCTTATTACCAGAGGAAAACGAATGTCCCTCTACACCCTCACCGTTGACCTTTGCGTTACCCATGGCATGGTGGCTCCTTTCACGTAAATAATCAGGCTGCGTATGCGATGGGCTTCAAGCTTGATCTGGGGTTACACCCATAGCCCTAGTCCGTATGGAATAGCTGCGTACCCGTCATGGCGCCGAGTAACGGTGTTTACGGCTGCGAAATCCAAGAAAATGGCGTGTTGATCACTTATGGCACGCATGCCGGGGCGGCTGAATATCGGGTATTTGAGCGCCGGCTCTGGTAACAACTGTGCAAACAGGAAGGATCTCAGAGTTCCGATGGGATGTCTCATCTTTCGCTATGGCGGGCATCACATCCAGCGTGCTGAGTAGGTCGACAGGTCTTCAAGTAAGTATCGGCATGGGCAGACACCAGCAGCCTTGGGTAGGTCTGCCTGCCGAGTGCCCACCTGGTTGCCATCTGACTTGAGTTTGGTTGTCATCGGATAGGGCGGTAAAACTGCCCGCCCTGCACGGTATCGTAATGATTTTGCGGCGCGCTGTCGGTAAGAAAATACCTGTCTAAGCTGCTGCTTTCATTGCTCAGACGAAATAGCGTGTAGGCAGTAGGTTATCCGTTCGATTGGGATAAGCCCATGGCGTCCAGGCAAGTCCAGAATTCATACCAGGCCCGCAGAAATGCGGGCTTTTTTGTGCGTCTTGATCGAAGAAGCTCCGAAGCCGGGTAGTGCAGCGGCTTGCGGCGCCACGCGCTGGGGAAACAGGTTGCGCCTTGATCGGATGTGCGCCTTGGGCTGGGCCAGGCAGCGGCTGTAGCCGCTTCGATGTGGCGCCTGCGTGTTGTCAGGGTTGATGGCATTTGTGAGCAGGGGCTGCCCGGCCATCTGCCCCAGTTGATAGGCTATCGCCGCAATCAATGGTTGGCGATGACGGCCGGTTACCGGCGGCCATGCGCCGTGGACAGGGTCGGAGTCTTTCGTGTCGGTACGGCGCGGCAGGGCACCGATTGGGAATGGCGTAGCGACTGTGGCAAGTCCAATCTTGCCGACATCGTGACCACAGGAATGAGACATGAGCTTTGCGCGCACAGCGATTTTTGGCGGATTTTTGTTGGCAGGAGCACTGAGTGCGGACGCGCAGGCGCAATCGGCCAGGGCAGATGGACCACTGCGGGCAGCCGCCACGGCAGAACAGCCGGCCGTGATCGAAACCCTGCGTGATCTGGTGACGGTGGAGTCAGGCTCCACCGATCATGAGGGCGTCGCCACGCTGATGGCTTATCTGGACAAGCGGCTGCGCGCGCTGGATGCGAAGGTGGATCGAATTGCATCGGCGACCGGCGGTCCGGACCTGGTGCGTGGCGTCTTTTCCGGCGATGGCACATTGAAGGTGATGCTGATCGCGCATGCCGACACCGTTTACGACCGCGGCATCCTGGCCAAGGAGCCGTTCCACCAGAAGGGCAACCTGCTGTACGGCCCCGGCATTGCCGATGACAAGGGTGGGATCGCGGTGATCCTGCATGGTTTGGCCTTGCTCAAGGCGCGTGGCTGGAACGACTACGCGACGGTAACCGTGGTGTTCAACCCGGACGAGGAAATCGGTTCTCCCGGCTCCGGTGAAACGATTGCCACGCTGGCGGCGCAGCACGACGTGGTGTTGTCCTTTGAGCCGTCTCCGGCCAAAGCCGTGATCGAAAGCGAAGGCATTCTGCTGAGCGCGGCCGGCACCTCACAGGTGCGCATGACAGTGCAGGGCCTGTCCGCGCATGCGGGTGCCGCACCGGAGCAGGGCCGCAACGCGTTGGTGGAACTGGCACATCAGATCCTGCAGACCAAGGACGTTGCAGCCGCTGTTCCGGGTGCACAACTCAATTGGACGACCGCCAATGCGGGTACGGCACGCAACCAGATTCCTGAACGTGCCGAAGCCGGTGGTGATGTGCGGGTGATGCAGGCCGACAGCAACGCGAACCTGCTGGCTGCGCTGCAGGCCAAGGTCAAAGAGAGCCAGGCGGTGCCCGATACCACCACCACGGTGACGCTGGAACCCCTGCGTCCGATCTACGTGGCGGGCGAACGCGGGCGTGCCCTGGCGGACATGGCACAGGAGATCTACGGCGAACTGGACGGGCGCAAGCTGCTGATGCATCCCACCACGAACGGCGGCACGGATGCCGGCTTTGCGGGACGCTCGGGCCACGCTGCGGTGCTGGAAGGATTGGGACTTGCGGGCTGGGGCTATCACGCACGCAATGAGTACATCGAAATAGATTCCATCCCGCCGCGTCTGTACCTGCTCTCGCGGATGCTCATTGAACTGGGGAAGCAAGCGCCACGTTGATTTGAGTGGTCAGTGCGGAAAGCGCTTGTATGGCTTGACGCATGGCCCCCAGGCAAATTCAGCCTTCAAGAAGCCCGCAGAAATGCGGGCTTCTTGCTGCGCATCCGGCGTTCTTGAACCGCCACAGGTAACGGCGTTGCAGTACTTCGGCGCTCCGCGGCCAGGCGGCTTGCCCGCCGGTTGCCGGCCCTGTTCAGTCACCGGACGCTGCTGCACCGCCGCAAGGCGGATGCAGCCGCGCTGGCTAAACTGTTTTCATTTGCAACGGAGGTGGTATGGCCGGGTTTCGTCCTGTTTCATTGATTGGGGTGCCTACTGACGTGGGTGCCGGGCATCGCGGTGCCAGCCTCGGGCCGGAGGCACTGCGCGTGGCCGGTTTGCCGGAAGCACTGGTGGCGCGTGGTGTGGATGTGCGCGACACCGGCAATCTGTCCGGGCCGCGCAACCCGTGGACCGGGCCGGAGCAGGGTTATCGCCATCTGGATGAAGTCGTCGCTTGGAACCACGCGCTGATGGAAGCCACCTACGCGGAACTGAGTGATGGCCGCATGCCGATCATGCTTGGCGGCGACCATTGCCTGGGCATCGGCTCGATCACCGCCGTGGCGCGCTGGTGCCGTGAGCAGGGCAAGCAGTTGCGCGTGCTGTGGCTGGACGCGCACTCGGATTTCAATACCTCCGATGTCACCCCGTCGGGCAACATCCATGGCATGCCGGTGGCCTGCCTGTGCGGCCTGGGCCCGGACGTGCTGACGCGGCTCGGCGGTGATGCGCCTGCCATCTCGCCCAGCCAGGTGCACCAGATCGGCATCCGCTCGGTGGACCCGGAAGAAAAACGGCTGATCAAGCATCACCAGGTCGATGTCTATGACATGCGCCACATCGACGAAGCCGGCATGAAGCGCACCATGGAGGCCGCGCTGGAGGGCATTGATGCCAACACGCACCTGCATGTCAGTTTTGACGTGGATTTCCTCGACCCCAGCATCGCGCCGGGCGTGGGCACCACCGTGCCGGGCGGGGTGAACTACCGCGAAGCGCAGCTGGTGATGGAGATGATTGCCGACACCGGCCTGATGGGCTCGCTGGACATCGTTGAGCTGAACCCACTGCTGGATCACCAGAACCGCACCGCCGAGCTGGCGGTGGATCTGGTGGAGAGCCTGTTCGGCAAATCCACGCTGATGCGCGATTGATGGCGCAGACGCCAGGCTGAACGCCAACGGGTGGAATTCACGCGCGCTGCACGTCCAAGTCGCCAGATTCGTCTTCACACGCGGCACGTCGGTTCCGGTAGCGGAGCCGGCGGTTGCCAAGCCAGACAACGGAGACGCCTGATGAAGCGAATACTTGCTATGGCCCTGCTGGGCATGTTCTCGGTGGGAATGCTCAGTGGTTGCAACACCATGGCCGGTGCCGGCAAGGACATGCAGAAGGCCGGCGAAAAGGTTGAAGACAAGGCCAAGGACTGCAGCGACGGCAAGTGCTGATGATCATCGCGGCTCCGCCGGAGCCGTGTCATGCGTGAACCACCCAGGAGAAAAACATGAAGCGTTTGGTTTCCTTGATGCTGCTGTCGCTGTTCTCGGTCGCCGTGCTGGCCGGTTGCAACACCATTGCCGGTGCCGGCAAGGATGTGCAGAAGGCCGGTGAGAAGGTGGAGGATGCCGCCAAGAAGTGACGCGCTCTCGGCGGAACCAGGGAAAAGGCCGGCATTGCCGGCCTTTTTCGTTCTCCGCGAGGTTGTGGTGTGCGCTGAATCTGAAGCGCCATTCAAGATCGTCAGCATGGCTGCAACGCTTTGTGGACCATCTGCCAACACCCCCGGCGGCATGCTGGCCCCACGCGATCCACGCGTTCCCGAAAGGAGAAAGCAGATGAACAAAGACATCATTTCCGGCAAGTGGAGCCAGCTCAAGGGCAAGGCGCAGGCCAAGTGGGGCGACCTGACCGACGATGATTTCAAGGTGGCCGAAGGCAATGCCGAATACCTGTCCGGACGCCTGCAGGAGCGCTATGGCTGGGCCAAGGAGCGTGCCGAAACCGAGGTGCGTAATTTCCAGGATGCCTTGAAGAAGGACTATCCGGACTTCCACTGAGCATGCCGGGCGGCATGAACGATGGGCCGCAGCGATGCGGCCCATCGTGTGTTCGCTGTCCTAGCGCATGCGCGGCGGGTCGGGCACGAAGCCGCCGGGAAATGCCTGCGGCGGCGGATGGCTGCCCGGGCGCGTGCGCGGGATGACGCCCATTGCCAGCAGCCGCGAACGTGCGTCGTAGCGCACTTCGCTGACCTGCGCCGGTGTGCGGCTGGCGCGTTCAAAGCGCGTTGAGGACGAATGCGACCACTCGCGCTCGCCATGGCCGGTGCCCAGGCGCTGGCGGCTTTCCGCCTTGCCGTAGGCCGAGGCGACCCCGGCGTCGGCGGCGCGGTTGCTGGCGCTGGATTCGGCCTGTGGCGTCGCTGCGCGCGGCATCGGGTAGGGCGTGGGCTGCGGGCGCACGTCATACATCGGGCGGCGCAGTTCGTTGAACACCGCCATGCCGATCACCCCGACATTGGCCGGGCGCCCGGTGCGGCTGGCGTAGCTGTCGCCATGGTCGGTGAACACGAACTGCGCGACTTCGGCATTGGATTTGCGCCAGCCGGTGATCTCGCTGCTCTGCCAGGGCTCCAGCACATAGCCGGACTGGTCCGGGGAGGCGGTTTGGCCGGTGATGGCGTTGACCCCGTCCACCGACAGCACCACCAGCACGCGCTGCCCGCTGCGGTTCTCCAGGCGCACGCTGTAGCGGTGCCCGGGCGTGCCGGCGACCCACTGCTGGCCGCGATGCGGGTACCGGGGCAGCTGCTGGTCGTCGTCACGGTCGATGATGGACAGCACCACCGGCCCGTCCAGCGGCGGTGGCATGGGCCGGAACCCGCACAGGGCAAGGACCAACAACACACTGGCGATGAAACGGTACATGGCAGGCTCCTGGCCGGGGGACAGTGCAATCAACGGCCCGGCGCGGCCAGCGGGGTTGGGGCTTGGGGGGTTACACTGGGCCGGTTCATTCTTCCGTCACGTTTTTGTTCATGACTACCCGCGTCCTCACCGGCATCAAGCCCTCCGGCACCCCGCACATCGGCAACTACCTGGGCGCGATCCGCCCGGCCATCGCCGCCAGCCGTGCCGCCGACACCGAAAGCTTCTTCTTCCTGGCCGACCTGCACAGCCTGATCAACACCCAGGACCCGCTGCGTGTGCAGCGCTCGACCCTGGAGATTGCTGCCAGCTGGCTGGCCGCCGGGCTGGAGCCGGACAAGGTGTGGTTCTACCGGCAGAGCGACATCCCGGAAATCACCGAGCTGACCTGGTACCTGACCACCGTGGCCAGCAAGGGCATCCTCAACCGTGCCCACGCCTACAAGGCCGCGGTGGACAAGAACCGCGAGGAAGGCATCGACGAGGATTCCGGCGTCACCGCCGGCCTGTTCATGTACCCGGTACTGATGGCCGCCGACATCCTGGTGTTTGGCGCCAACAAGGTGCCGGTGGGGCGTGACCAGATCCAGCACATCGAGATGGCACGCGATTTCGGCCAGCGCTTCAACCACGTCTACGGCAAGGACTACTTCGTGCTGCCTGAAGCGGTGATCGACGAAGCGGTGGCCACCTTGCCGGGCCTGGACGGCCGCAAGATGAGCAAGAGCTACGACAACGTGATTCCGCTGTTCGCCCCGCGCGAGGAGCTGAAGAAGCTGGTGTTCTCGGTGCTCACCGATTCGCGTGCACCGGGCGAACCCAAGAGCACCGAGGGCTCGGCGCTGTTCCAGATGTACCAGGCCTTTGCCAGCGCCGGGCAGACCGCCGCGTTTGCCCAGGCCTTCGCCGATGGCATCGCCTGGGGCGAGGCCAAGCAGCAGGTGTTCGAGCGCATGGATGCCGAGCTGGCGCCGCTGCGTGAGCGCTACAACGCACTGATGGCCGAGCCGGAGAAGATCGAGGCGCTGCTGCGCGAACGTGGCCAGCAGTTGCGCGAGCAGTTCGCCATCCCGCTGCTGAAGCAGCTGCGTGAGGCGGTGGGCCTGCGTGATCTGTCCAACATCGGCCCGGCACAGAAAACTGCAGCCGTTGCCAAGGCCGCGTTGCCGCTGTTCAAGCAGTACCGCGAAAAGGATGGCCGCTTCTACTTCAAGCTGCTCGATGGCGAAGGTGAACTGCTGATCCAGAGCGAGGGCTTTGATTCACCGCGCGATGCCGGCCAGCTGATCGCCGTGCTCAAGCAGGCCGAGCAGGGCGATGCGCTGCAGAGCGAGCTGTTCAAAATCGAGGGCGAAGTGGAGCCGGTGCTGGCGGCATTGCAGGCACTGCGCGAGGCCGCAGCCAAGGATTGACCCGTCACCTGGAAGGAGCACGTCGATGGCCTGGTTGTCGTTGTTGTTGTTCCTGCCGTGGTTTGCGCTGATGGGCGCGTTGTACTGGTGGTTTCCCCGCCAACCACGGCATCGCGCCCGTACGCTGTTTGACGTGGGCATGCTGGTGCTGGCCCTGCTGGTCAGCATCGGCCTGATGCACTGGGGTTACCGCGTCGGCGCGGCCGAAGTGGCCGATGGGCTGTGGAAGCAGATCATGGCGGTGCTGTACGCCTATGGCGGCTTCCTGGCGGTGATGGTGCTGGCCCTGCTGCTGCGCCCGCGCGTGCTGCGGTACTGACCCCACGCGCCTGCGACCAAGGTTCAATGTGAGCGGCGCGGTGCGGCTGGCAGGATCGAAGGCTGTCCATCCGGGAGCTGCGCCGATGACCGTTGCACATGGCATCCACACCATCGACACCGCGTTCCAGCGCGACCACTTCGATGCGGCCTATCTCATCGTGCAGGACGGGCACGGCGCCTTCGTCGATTGCGGCACCAGCCATTCACTGCCCAATCTGCTGGCCTGCGTGCAGCAGGCCGGCCTGCAACCGGCCGACATCGATTGGTTGATCGTCACGCACGTGCATCTGGACCACGCTGGCGGTGCCGGCGCGTTGATGCAGCACCTGCCCAACGCAAAACTGGTGGTACACCCGTGCGGTGCGCCGCACATGATCGACCCGACGCGGCTGATTGCCGGCGCAACCGCCGTATACGGCGAAGCGGAAATCGCGCGCAGCTACGGGCAGATCGTGCCGGTGCCGGCCGAGCGCGTGGTGGTGGCCGAGGATGGTCACCGTGTTTCCCTGGCCGGGCGCGAACTGGTGTGCATCGACACGCCGGGGCATGCCCGCCACCACTTCTGCGTGTGGGACGAAGCCAGCCGCAGCTGGTTCACCGGCGATACGTTCGGGCTGTCCTATCGCGAACTCGATGGCGATGCGGGCGCCTTCATCATCCCTACGTCATCGCCGGTGCAGTTCGAACCCGATGCGCTGCACGCATCCATCGACCGTTTGATGGCGCGTAACCCGCAGGCGATGTACCTCACCCATTACGGCCGCGTCGAAGACACCGCGCGCCTGGCCGGTGACCTGCACGAGCAGATTGATGCGATGGTGGCCATCGCCCGCCAATGTGCCGCGCTGCCGGAGCGGCATCGCGTCCTGGTCGAAGCATTGAGCGCGCTGTATGTGGCGCGTGCGCGCAGGCACGACAGTGCATTGGCCGATGCCGAGGTTCTGCGCGTGCTGGCGATGGATATCGAACTCAACGCGCAGGGGCTGGAATGCTGGCTGGACCGGGATACGCGCTGAGATTTCTGATTCTTGCTTTGTAACTGAGGGTTGGGGCTTTGGTGCGAGTTGTTGTTGGAACAGGAGCTTTACCCCTCCCCCGCCCTCCCCTTCGCTGCGCGAAAGGGAGGGGGCAACAG
>NZ_JBRRDL010000022.1:0-65180 GCF_056759635.1 Stenotrophomonas sp. STEN056 | reverse complement strand
TCGAACGCTTCCTCAACAAGGGGCCCATGACCAAGGCGCTGCAACGCATTCCCGTGAAGCTGGTAGAGCACGGGCAACTGGGCGTCATCGGCGCAGCCAGTTGGTATCTGGGACGCAGGGACAACGACCCCGGCGCACCGCCTTCCGCAGTACCCCACGTGCATACGGCGGTCCGCCCTTGCACCGATCCCAACCCTGCAGCTGCCGGCCAGCACGCCGGAATCCATCAATGATGAGGAGAGACATCATGAGGTACCGCAAGTCCGTACTATCCGCCGCCATCGTCACCTGTCTGAGCTTCCCGGCCATGGCCCAGGACGCACAGCCCGATGCCACCGACCTTGACCGCGTCGTCGTCACCGGCATCCGCGCCAGCCTCCAGCAGTCGCTGGAGACCAAGCGCAATGCCGATGCCATCGTTGACGTGATCACCGCCGAAGACGTGGGCAAGTTCCCGGCCACCAACGTGGCCGAGGCGATGACCATCATCCCCGGTGTCACCATCGACCGTGCCTACGGCCAGGGTGAGAAGGTCTCCATCCTCGGCACCGACCCGGCCTTGAACCGCACCCTGCTCAACGGCCAGTCCATCGCCTCGGGCGACTGGAACATGTCCGACTTCCCGACCCGCACCTTCAACTACTCGCTGCTGGCACCGGAGCTGGTGGGCAAGATCGAAGTGTTCAAGTCGCCGGAAGCACGCATCGACGAAGGCTCGATCGGCGGCACCGTGATCGTCTCCCCCCGCAAGCCGCTGGACATGCCGGAAAAGGTCAGCGTCTCCGGCCGCATCAGCTACGGCCGCAATGACCGCGTCGAGAAGACCGACCCGAGCGCCTCGGCCGCGTTCGCGTGGAAGAACGATGCCGAGAACTTCGGCGTGATCATCTCCGCGCAGGCATCCAACGAAAGCATCCGCCGCGACGGCATCGAGTCGTACGGCATCGTGCGTGCCAAGGACTACATCGGTGGCCTCGGCGGTTCCAACGGCTCGATCACCAACCTGCCCACCGACTGGTCGGTGGCACCAAATCCGGATGGCTCGCAGCCGACCTCGCCGCCGACCTGCGTCGGCGCCTGTGCCGAAACCGTCTATGCCAACCCGGACGCGGTCGGCCCCAACTCCACCAGTGCCCACTTCTTCGAGCAGGAACGTGAGCGCAAGACCTACTCCCTGGCCCTGCAGTTCAAGCCGGTGGAGCAGATGAACATCGAATTGAACGCGCTGAAGATCGATGCCAATTTCGATCACATGGCGCAGTCGATGTTCACCCACCAGGGCAATACCTGGAACAGCCTGAAGACCCTGAGCGACATCACCGTCAAGGATGGCCTGATCACCAGCGCCAGCCACAAGAACGGCCTGGTCGTGTTCGATCTGCAGAACCGTCGTGCACAGGTGGATTCGGAAACCTACGACATCAAGCTGGACTGGAACGACGAGCGCTGGTTCGCCTCCACCCACGTCGGCCGCACCAAGGCCGAAGGCGGCCCGAAGCAGGTGTTCGGCGAGTTCCTGGCGCGCACCGATTACACCTGGTCCATCGCCGATGCACCGGGCAAGCCGGGCAGCGTGCACTTCACCGGCGCCAACCCGTTCGTCAATCCGGACCAGTTCCAGATGGACGGCGGCTGGGGTGCTGACCCGAGCCAGCCCACCTGGAACACCGGCTGGGGTGGCAACCTGGTTGAAAAGCCCACCTTCGACAAGGAAACCTACGGCCAGGTGGACTTCGGCATCAAGCTGGATTCCCCGGTTTACCTGCTGCGCTTCGGCTACAAGCAGCGCAAGCACGAAACCAAGCAGATCCAGCAGGGTATCGGCCTGGCATCGGTTGCCGGTTATGGCGACGCCAAGGCATCGGACTTCGATCCGCGCGAACTGCCCAGCAACTACCTCAAGGGCTTCAGCGGCTACGGCGACCTGGGCAAGCGCTTCACCATTGACGGCTGGAAGATGGCCGACTACATCACCAGCGGTGACTGGCTGGCGCCGTGGCAGGTAATGCCGGTGGTCTCCCCGTTCAGTGCCGAAGAGTTCGCACGCAACAACTGGTCGATCAACGAAGACATCGGCGCGGCCTACCTGCAGGCCGATTTCAGCTTCGACCGCCTGCGCGGCAACATCGGCGTCCGTTACGTGCGCACCGACCTGGAATCGGGCAGCTATGCATGCAACACCGGCCTGGCCGGCTGCACCCTGCCGAGCTGGTCCGCCGAAAAGCTGGCCGCTTCGTATGACCCGGTCGTGGTCAAGAACAAGTACAACAACGTACTGCCCAACCTGAACCTGGTGTACGACGCCACTGACAAGCTGGTCCTGCGTGCCTCGGCCGCCAAGACCATTGCCCGTCCGAACTACACCGACATCTCCTCCTACCTGTGGCTGTCCGACACCGCGCTGACCGGCGGCGGCGGCAACCCGAAGCTGGAGCCGTACAAGTCCACCAACCTGGACTTCTCGGCGGAGTGGTACTTCTCCGAGAACGCCATCCTGGCTGGCTCGATCTTCTACCGTGATGTGGCTGACTACATCCTCACCGAGTCCACCCCGGAAACCCACTGGAACCAGAACCAGAACAAGAACGACACCTATCTGGTCGACCGTCCGCACAATGCCGGCGACGCCAAGATCAAGGGTTACTCGCTGGCATGGCAGCAGAACTTCGGCTACGGCTTCGGCATTGTTGCCAACTACACCTACTCCGATGGTGAAGCCACCGACGGTCGCCCGCTGCCGTTCAACTCCAAGAACCAGTTCAACATCAGCCCGTTCTTCGAGAACGACACCTGGACCGCACGCGTGACCTACGGCTGGCGTGACAAGTACTTCACCCAGGTGAGTGCCGGCCGCGAACTGTGGACCATGGACTACGCCTCGCTCGACGCCTCGGTTGCCTTCAAGATCACCGAGAACCTGTCCGTCGGCCTGGATGCGATGAACCTGCTGGACGAGGAGTACCACTCCTACTCCGGCGTGGAGCAGCTCACCCGCGGCGCCTACCTGAGTGGCCGTCGTTACAACGCCTCGCTGCGCTTCGCCTTCTAAGCCAGCCACTGTCAATTCAACTGTTTCATCCGCTGTTCTTTCTCCTCCAGCGGGCCTGGATTTTTCAGGCCCGCTTTTTTTTGAGATAACAGCACGCTTACATGGAGCACACATGACCCGACTGCACACGCGCAAACCCGTCCGCAGCCTGTTGGCCACCTGTCTTGTCGTGGGCGCCAGCTTCACGGTTTCGGCCGCCACGCAGGCGCCCGCCTCGCTTGCTCTCCCCGTCATTCCCGCACCGCAGCAGGTGCAGCCCAGTGCCGGCACCTATACCGTCAACAACCGCACCGCCGTCAGCGGCAACGATGACGCCGCACGCGCCGTCGCTGCGCAGTTCAGCCAACTGCTGGGCAAGACATCGCCGTTGCAGCTGACGCTGGCCGAAGGCAAGGCTGCGACGAACAGCGGCATCCAGTTCAAGCTGGATCCCGCACTGAGCGATGCTACCGAAGGCAGCTATCAGCTCGATGTCACCAACGCAGGCATTCGCATCCGCGCCGCCAGCGCTGCCGGCCTGTTCCATGGCGCGATGACGCTGCTGCAGATGCTCACCCCGGCCACCGGCAACGACGTCGCCGTGCCTGCGGTCAGCATCACCGATGCACCGCGTTTTTCCTGGCGCGGTTTCATGCTTGACTCGGCACGCCATTTCCAGAGCATCGATGAAATCAAGCTGCTGCTCGATGCCATGGCGATGCACAAACTCAACGTTTTCCATTGGCATCTCACCGATGACCAGGGCTGGCGCATGGAGATCAAGCGCTACCCGAAGCTGACCGAAGTGGGCGGCTGCCGTTCGCCGGCCGGCGAAGCAGGCGTCAACGCCGACGGCACGCCGTACCTGTACTGCGGCTTCTACACGCAGGAGCAGATCCGCGACGTGGTTGCCTATGCCGCCGCACGCCACATCACCGTGGTGCCGGAAATCGATGTCCCCGGCCATGCACAGGCCGCCGTTGCCGCCTACCCGGAGCATGGCGTCGTTGATTACCCGACCCAGCCATCGGCCAACTGGGGCGTGAACCCCTATCTGTTCAACCCGCGCGAGGACACCCTGCAGTTCCTGGAGAACATCCTGGCTGAAGTCATGGAGATGTTCCCGGGCAAGTACATCCACATTGGTGGCGACGAGGCAGTGAAGTACCAGTGGCAGGATTCGCCGCAGGTGCAGGCCTACATCCGCGAGCTTGGCCTGAAGGATGAAGAGGCGCTGCAGTCGCACATGCTCAAGCGCCTGGAAAAATACCTGGAAGAACGCGACCGCAAGCTGATCGGCTGGGACGAGATCATCGAAGGCGGCCTGCCGCCGCAGGCCACGGTGATGTCCTGGCGCGGTATCGAAGGCGGCATCGAAGCGGCCACCCACGGCCACGATGTGGTGATGACGCCGGGCAACACCTTGTATCTGGACTTCCTGCAGACCAACCTGCCGGACGAACCACCGGGCCGCCCCAAGTACACCTCGATGCAGCGCGTCTATGCCTTCGACCCGGTGCCCGCACAGTTGACCCAAGCCCAACGCAAGCATGTGATCGGCGTGCAGGCCAACATGTGGACCGAGCACACCCGCACCTTCGCCCGCCTGCAGCACAACGTGTTCCCGCGCATGGCGGCGCTGTCCGAAATCGCCTGGACCTCGCTGGAGCGCAAGAGCTACGACGATTTCCTTGCACGCCTGCCGGCACAGTTGCAGCGCTACAAGTCGCTGGGCATCGGCTACGGGCAGACCGCGTTGTCGGTGGCGATGAAGCGCCAGGACGACCGCATCGGTGACAAGGTGACGGTGGAGCTGCACAACCCGCTCAGCTACCGCGACATTCGTTACACCACCGACGGCAGCGCACCCACCGCACAATCGGCCAGCTACGGCGATGCGCTGACCTTGCCAGTGCCGACCACGCTGACGGCGCAGACCTTCGTTGACGGCAAGCCGCTGGCCGATGCCCCCAGCCGCTGGGTGTTCGATGCCGCCTCGTTGCTGAGCCGCACCGACAAGACCCTGGCCACCTGCCCGGAGGGCGGCCGCCTGCAGCTGCGTCTGGAAGACGACAACCCGCTGGAAGGCCCGCGCGATTCCTTCGACGTGACCATCTTCAATCCCTGCTGGTTGTGGCAGAACGTGCAGTTGCAGGACATTGCCTCGGTCAAGGTCCGTGCCGGCCGCATTCCCTACAACTTCGGCCTGTTGAAGCCTGAAGAAGCCAAGCGCGGCTTCCGCAAGCCAGTGGCCAGGCACGGGGAGTTCGAGGTGCGCGCCAGTTGCAACGGCCGCGTTCTGGCCACCGCACCGCTGCCGGAAAATCCCGGCAAGGACGGTTTCATCGAACTGGAGGCGCCGCTGCGTGCAGGTCCGGAGCAGGTCACCGACCTGTGCATTACCTTCAGTGGCGATACCCGGCCGCAGATGTGGGTGCTGGACGAGATCACCCTCAATCCGCGCAAGTGACGTCCCGCGCATGATGCAACCCGCGGTAGAGCGCAGCCATGCTGCGCTCTACCCTTCCCGGCCATGCCGATGGGGAGCATCGTTCGGCATGGCGGTGATGCCTTGCGCCGCGGGGACAACGCCGTGCTGCATCAACCGCGCGGCTGCAGCCGCAACAGCACATCCTTCAGCGGCGTGACCGCTGTCAGCATGCCAGCCAGCACGCCGATGCTGTTGGCCAGCACATCCATCGGGTCGGCCATGCGATTGCGGGTAAATGCGCCCTGCATCCATTCGATGCCAATACCCATCACCAGCAATCCCAATGCGACCACACACAGCGCGCGACGTGTGGCGAACAGCTGCACCGCGCTGCCGGCAAGCAGGAAATAGGCGAGGAAGTGTTCGACCTTGTCGCTGTTCTGCGGCAGGTTCAACTGCGGTGGCGGGATCAGGCACACCACAATCACCGCCAGCACCGCCGCGGCCCACAGCAGCAGCCAGAACGTCTGCCGCCGCAGCGGTTTGAGCGTGCTCACAGCCGCCAGGTCAAATCGCCCAGCAGGAACGATGCAGACATGTCCACGTCGCGGCTGAAGGCCATCACCTGGAAGCGCTCGCCCATCTCGGTCGGCAGGGTCAGCTGCTTGAGCTGCCCGCGCAGGCGCATGCGGCCCACCTCGTCGCTGCGCTCCTCGGCTTGTTCCAGCAGGCCGGTGATGCCGTTGCCGAGCAGGAAGTTGGCCTGGTTGCAGTAGCCGGCCAGATCAAAGCCGGCATTGGTGCCAGCCTCGGCGAGCGCGGTGAAATCCACCGATGCGGTGATGTCCTGCAGGCCCGGCCACAGGTAAACATCGTTGTGCACGCGGTGGCGATAGAACGCCCGCAGCGTGCCGTCGGTGCGATCGTGCTGGTAGAACTCCGCACGCGGGTAGCCATAGTCCACGAACACCATCGCGCCGCGCTGCATGCCACCGGCCACCGCCTGGATCCAGTACGGCAGCTGCGGCAACACTTCAGAGCGGTAGTTCTGTGCAAACGGCCGCTCCAGGTAATGCTCGATATGCCGCACCGCCGCGGTGAGCATTGCATCGGCCGGCTGCGCGCTGCGCACGAAACGCCCTTCGGCATCGAGCTCGACGGTTTCCTCGTAAACCTCGCCTTCGTTGACCAGGAAGCGCGGCGTCGGCAGCGCATCGATCACTTCGTTGGCGAACACCAGCCCGTCCCAGTCGTCATCGAACGGGCGGTCCAGCCACTCCACCAGGGCGAACACCGGCGGGATCAGTGCCTTTTCCAGGCGCTCGCGCTGGCGTTCGCGCAGGTCGGCGCTGGGCTCGAGAATGGCGTAGCGCTCAGGCAGGGCATCCAGTTCCAGCAGGCGCTTGAGCAGGATTTCGGCGAAGGCGCCACTGCCGCCGCCCAGTTCCAGCATGCGTGCCTGCGGCCCCAGCTGCTGCAGGACCGGCGCCACCACGTTGGCGGTGGTGGCCGCGAACAGCGGCCCCAGCTCCGGCGAGGTCACAAAGTCACCGGCGGCACCGAACTTGCTGGCACCGGCGCTGTAATAGCCCCAGCCCGGGGCATACAGGGCCAGTTCCATGAAGCGTGAGAACGGCACCGCACCGCCTTGGGCGAGGATGTCCTCACGCAGGTGCGTCGCCAGTTGGTCGCTGTGCGCAAGCGCTTCGGGGGCGGGGGTCGGCAGGTCGGAATGCATGGGAATGCGTTTTGCGGGGACAATGCACAGGATAGCCGAGTGAGGAAAACGCAGATGACAGAATCCCAACGGGTGGCCCTGGTCACCGGCAGTGCGCGCCGCATCGGCGCCACCATCGCCCGGCACCTGCACGCCCACGGCTACCGGGTGGCCCTGCACGCGCACCTGTCCTGCGAGGAGATGCAGTCGCTGGCCTTCGACCTGGAAAGTGAACGGCCGGGCAGCGTCCTGACCGTGGAAGCCGACCTGCGTGATCCGAGCACCTTGCCGGACATGGTGGACCAGGTGGTCAGCCATTTCGGCCGACTCGATGCACTGGTCAACAACGCCTCCAATTTCTTCCCCACCCCGTTTGGGCAGGTGCAAGTGGAGCAGTGGGACGAACTGTTGGCGGTCAACGCGCGTGCCCCGTTCTTCCTGGCCCAGACCGCTGCGCCACACCTGATCAAGCAACGCGGCGCCATCGTCAACCTGACCGACCTGCACGCCACCCAGCCACTTCGTGAGCACCCGGCCTATAGCACCGCCAAGGCCGCACTGGAAATGGTGACCCGCTCACTGGCGCTGGAGCTGGCCCCGCATGTGCGCGTGAATGCGGTCGCCCCGGGCGCCATCCTGTGGCCGGAGCAAGGCAAGAGTGAACAGGCCAAGCAGAAGCTGATGGAGCGCACGCCGATGGCGCGCATCGGTACGCCGCACGAGATTGCCTCGGCCGTGCGCTGGCTGCTGGATGACGCCGGCTACATCACCGGGCAGACGCTGCGCCTGGATGGTGGGCGGACGTTGACCTGACCTGAGCGGGGATTGGGGATTGGGGATTCGGGATTCGGCTGCAGCGCAGGCTGGGATGAGATCCCGGCGTTTCGGCATTGCTGAAAAGCCCCCCTCCCCAACCTTCCCCTTCGCGTTGCGAAAGGGAGGGGGCTAAACGGCCGCTCTCACAACTTACTGCTGCCCTTCAAGCTCCATCGTGTCGAACGCCTGCGCGTACTGCGGGTGCTCGCGCCACATCTGCGCCAGGGTCTGCCTGCGTACCGGGTCGACAAAATCCGGGGCGATATCAGCCAGCGGCTTGAGCACAAAGGCGTGCTTCAACTCCGGGCGCGGAATGCGCAGGTTCTTCGGGCCTTCCACGACCAGATCACCGTAATAGACCACGTCGATGTCCAGGGTCCGGTCGCTGAAACGCGGGCCGGAACGATCACGGCCGTGCGCGTCCTCCACCGCATGCAGCCAGGCATCGAGCTCGATCAACGGCAGGTGGGTATCCAGCATCACCGCGTTGTTGAGGAAATCCGGGCCATCAAAGCCCACCGCGGGTGTGCGGTACGTCGGTGAAACCGTGATATCGCCGAAACGTTCCCGCAGCACGGCCACGGCCAACTGCAGGTAATGCTGAGGTTCGAGATTGCTGCCCAGGCTGAGAAGCGCGATGGTCATTGGAGTGGATTGCCTGAGGGCCCGCCCGCACCGGCCAGCGGCACGCAGGGGCCCCGCATCGGGGTGGGGGTGCACATGATAGGGCAGCACGCGCGCGCGCCAACATCCCTCTGCGTGCCCGGGTTCACTCCACGCCCAGTGCGTCCGCCACCGCGCGGAACACCCGCTGCATTTCCAGCGGCTTGGGCAGCACATGCACACTGATTCCCGCCGGCGCCTGGCCATCGACGAACGCGGGCACCTGTTCGTCCTCCAATACGATGGCCGGGCCGCGATAGCCCATGGCCTGCATTTCCAGCAACAACTGCTCGGCCGACAACAGCGGAATACCACTGTCCACCAGCACGACATCCGGCAGGCCCGCGTCCTGCATCAGCCGCATCGCCGCCGCACCGTCACTGGCAAGGCGCATGCGATAGCCCTGGCTCGACAGGGCGTTGCCCAGCAGCGACAGCCGCGTGGCTTCGTCGTCCACCACCAGCAGGCGTTCGCCGCGCCCCGGGCGGATGGTGCTCGGCAGGGGCACCACTTCATCGGCCGACGCTGCAGCCTGCAGCGGCAACAGCAGGTCGAAGGTGGTACCGCTGCCAAGTACGCTGTTCACGGCAATCCGGCCACCAATGCTGTCCACGATGCGTTGGCAGGACACCAGCCCCAGGCCGGTGCCCTTGGCCTTGGTGGTGAAGAACGGGCTGAACAGCCGTTGCAGGGTGGCCTGGTCCATGCCCACGCCCTCGTCGCTCACCCGGATGCGCACCTGTTCGTTGCCCTGCCCATCGCGATGGCGCTCGGCCACCAGGCTCAACTTGCCACCATCAGGCATGGCCTGGATGGCATTGAGCGCCAGGTTCAGCAGCACCTGCTGCAGTTCGGTGTAGTTGGCATCCACCGTCATCCGGTCATCGGCCACCTCAAGGTGCAGTTCCACGCCACGCGGCAGGCTGCTCTTGAGCAGCATGCCCACCGCCTGGAACAGGCGCTGCAGCACGATGCGCTCGCTGCGCTGGCTGGAGCCGCGCACGAAGGACAGCATCGAGTCCACCATTTCGTGACCACGCCGGCCGCACTCGGCGATTACATCGGCCAGCCGGGTGATCTTGGGGTCAGCGCTGCGGTCGCGGATCAGGTCCGGCACGATCAGCAGCGGCTGCAGGATGTTGCGCAGGTCGTGGCCCAGCCCGGCGGCCAGCAGCGCCAGGCTTTCCAGGCGCTGCGCACGCATCAGCTCATCTTCCACCCGCAGCCGCTCACCTTCGCTGCGCGCTTCACGGACGGCGCGCACCACCGCCGACGGCAGGCGTGCCGGCTGGTGCTTGATGATGTAATCGCTGGCCCCTTCCTGCAGGGCCTTGACTGCCGTCTCCTCGCCCATGGTGCCGGAGACGAAGATGAAGGGGACACGCGGGTACATTTCACGCAGGATGCGCAGCGCCTGGTAACCGGAAAACCCCGGCATGCTCACGTCCGACAGCACGATGTCCGGCATGCC
Organism: Stenotrophomonas sp. STEN056; assembly: GCF_056759635.1. Lineage (NCBI taxonomy): Bacteria > Pseudomonadati > Pseudomonadota > Gammaproteobacteria > Lysobacterales > Lysobacteraceae > Stenotrophomonas > Stenotrophomonas sp. STEN056. Next base: position 55,054 of record NZ_JBRRDL010000022.1, on the reverse strand, counting down.
TTCGGAAAGCACCTCGTACATCCGTGACTCGTTGTCCACGCACTCGAAACCGGCCTGCAGCCCGGCCTCAAGCAACTGATCGGCAATCAGTTCTGCGTCTTCCGGCGAATCCTCCACCAATAGAATCCGCAGGGGCCCCAGCGTTGTGTCCCGGTTCGGCATTGGGTTTTACTCGACGTCCGGTGATTGGTTGATGACCGCCCAGAACACGCCGATCGCCTTGACCGCCTTGAAGAACTGTTCGATATCCACCGGCTTGACGACATAGGCATTCACGCCCAGATCCCAACTGCAGGCCAGATCGCTCTCCTCGCGCGATGAGGACAGGATCACCACCGGCAACCGCTTGAGTTCCTCGTCGGCACGGATGCGCTGCAGCACTTCCAGCCCGTCCATCCGCGGCATCTTGATATCCAGCAGCAGCACCGCCGGCAGACCTTCCTCACGGTTGGCGAAATTGCCCCGGCGCAGCAGGAAATCCATTGCCTCCACGCCGTCCTCGACATGGACGATGGGATTGGCGAGGTTGGCCTCACGCAGTGCGTCCATCGCCATTTCGGCATCGGCGGGACTGTCTTCGGCAATGAGGATGGTACGCAGGGAACTCATAGGGATGCATCCTTGTGGGTAACGTCGGAGACGGGAGGAACGATGAAGCTGAAGGTGGCTCCTTTATCCACCTGCGCCTCGGCCCACACCCGTCCCCCATGGCGGGTAAGCACGCGCCTTACGCTGGCCAGGCCAATGCCGGTGCCTGCGTATTCGGATGCCTTGTGCAAACGCTGGAACACGCCGAACAACTTGGAGGCGTACTGCATGTCGAAACCGGCGCCGTTGTCGCTCACCGAGAACTGGTGACTGCCGTCGGGCAGCTGCCGCGCCGATACCTCAATCACCGCCGTGTCGCGCCCGGCCGTGTACTTGACCGCGTTGCCCAGCAGGTTCAACCACACCTGCCGCATCATGTTTTCGTCGGCCACCAGCACCGGCAGCGGGCCGACGTTCCATTCCACATGGCGGACAACGCCCTCGGCACCGGCTTCGGCCCTGAGGTTGGAATCCAGCAACGCGCGCGTGTCCGCCACCAGCGACTGCATGTCCACCGGCTGCATGCGCATCGCGCCACGGCCCAGCCGCGAGTACACCAGCAGGTCGTCGATCAGCTCGGCCATGCGCTGCGCCGATTCGCGGATCACCTGCAGGTAATGCCGGGTTTTCTCGTCAGCGGCCTCACCCAGATGCTTGCCCAGCTTGTCGGAGAAGCCGGCCACATGGCGCAAGGGGGCGCGCAGATCGTGCGATACCGAATAGCTGAAGGCTTCCAGTTCGCGGTTGACGTCAGCCATCTGCTCGACCTTGCCTTCCAGCTGCCGGTTCAGCTCCTCCACGCGCACCTGCACGGCACGCTGCAGGGTGATGTCGCTGACCGTCATCAACACCACTTCGTCATCCACATCCGGCAGGTGCATGCGCCGGGCGTTGATCAGCATGGTACGCGCCAGGCCATCGACACCCTGCTGCTCGTGCTCGAAATCCCACAGTTCACGGCCGCGCAACAGCACGTCGGCCAGACGCTGGCGAATGATGGCATCGCTCCAGGCAGCGCCACCGATGTCCTGCAACTGGCGCTGGCTGACATCAACCTCTTCACCGCCATACAACTCGGCAAACGCAGTGTTGTGCAGCACCACACGTAGCTGTCCATCGAGAAGAACAATGGGTTCGCGCACTGTCTGCAGCACCGCATTGGCACGCGCACTGGCCCGGCTCAGGCGGTGCTCGGCCATCGCGCGGCTGCCTATCTGGCGCTTGAGCAGCCACAGCACCAGGGCCAGCAACAACAGCTGCACCACCAGCGCACTCCAGGTGACCACCGAGGACAACTGCTGCTGTCCCTTGGCCTTGAGCGTGCGCTCGGCCAACAGTTGGTTCTCACGCTGCTGCAGTTCCTCCACCAATGGCCGGATCGGGTATTGGAGTGTCATCTCCTCGATCAGCGCCTTGCGCCTGGGCGAATCGGCACTGTCGGCCACCTGCCGGACCAGCGCCATCCGGTGCTCAAGCAGGGATTCGATCCGCCCCAGACGCACCAACTGCTCCGGGCTGTCCTGCAGCAACTGGATCAGCTCGTTCAGGTCACGGGTGACGCTTTCCCCGCGCTGCAGCCGCTGCCGCAACACCGGCGATTCCACCCCCTGCGACAGGGTCAACGCCGCCGATTCAGCATCGCGGATGCCCGCCTGCATGCTGTACAGCCGCGCGCCAACGGCCTGCGCGTGCGCCAGCCAGTTGGCCGCAACGGTGCTTTCACTGGACAGCCGGTGCAGGGTCAGCGCCGGCACGACGATGATGAGCAGGGCAGCCAGCGCCAGGCCTATCAGGCGCCAGCGGCCCCAGTCTTCATCGGTCAATCGCAGCGCCATCCCTTCCCCTCTGCACGGGCGGCCCGCGCAATGGCGGGCCTGCATGTCATCGATGGTGGTGAAGAAGTCAACCGCTGCCGTCCGGACAACAGTTTTACTGACTTATTGCCACAGGATTGCACGAAACCCGGAAGCTGTGAACGTTCCCTCACATCGTCAGCAGCCACGTCCCGGGCAGGAAGGGCTGCATCGCTGCGTCAGCGTCCCGCCGGCTTGATCGCGTGGCCACCAAATTCGTTGCGCATGGCCGCCAGCATGCGGTCGGTGAACGAGTTGTCCTCCCGCGAGCGCAACCGCTCCAGCAGCGACAGCGTAATCACCGGCGCCGGCACATCCAGGTCGATGGCCTCGCTGACCGTCCAGCGCCCCTCGCCGGAATCCTCCACATACGGGGCGATGCCGGCCAGGCCCGGGTTGCCCTTCAACGCATTGGCGCTGAGATCCAGCAACCACGAGCGCACCACGCTGCCGTGACGCCAGACTTCGGCCACCTGCGCCAGGTCCAGGTTGAAATCGGCCTTCTTGTCCATCAGCGCGAAGCCTTCGGCGTAAGCCTGCATCATTCCGTACTCGATACCGTTGTGGACCATCTTGCTGAAGTGGCCCGCGCCCACCGGCCCGACATGCGCCCAGCCCCGGTCCGCCTCCGGTGCCAGCGCGCGGAACAGCGGCGACACCTGCGACACCACGGTTTCATCACCGCCAATCATCAGGCAGTAGCCTTCCTGCAGGCCCCACACGCCGCCGCTGGTACCGCAATCGACAAAGCCCACCTGCTGCCCGGCGCAGCGCGCGGCACGCTGCATTGAATCGCGGTACCAGGAGTTGCCGCCGTCGATCACCACATCCTGCGGCGACAGCAGCGGCAGCAGCGCATCGAGCGTGGCATCCACCACCTTGGACGGCACCATCAACCACAGCACCCGCGGTGCCGGCAGCGCCTGCACCAGCGCCTGCAGCGAGTCCACGGCGGCAATGCCCTTGTCATGTACCTGCGCGCGCGCCTGCTCGCCCGGATCGAAGCCGGTGACAGCGATGCCGCCGCGCTGCAACCGCTGCGCCATGTTGGCGCCCATGCGCCCCAGCCCGATCATGCCCAGTTCCATGTTCCATCTCCGTTGGTTGTGTAGGTAAGTGTTTCATTGCAGGCACGCAGGCGCGCGGCGAGCCAGCGCTGATAGAGCGTGGTATGCAGGTTGTGCAACGCCAGGTCGATACTGAAAGGCGTGCGCGGATTGCGGTCAAGCAAGCGAGCAATGTGATACCCCAGCGGGCGCACGCCCCTGGGGTGCACGTACAACATCAGTTCGCTGTACACCGGATCAGCCAGCAGCGCATCAATGCGTGCCAACACCTGTTGCTGCTCCGGCGACAGCGCGGCACGCAGCGCCGGATCGCGCTCGTAAAGCAGCCGCTCGAAGCGACGCCAGCCACTGCCCGGCATCTGCTGCGACAACGCCCAAACCTGCCGGTTCACCGCGTCGTAATGCGCAAAGCCGCCGTGCCTGGCCAGCGCCCGTGCAGCCGCATCGCTCAGATCGGTGATGACGAAATTCTCGGCCTGGTTGTTGATGTCGTCCAGGTACTTCCGCTCGAACACATGCGCGATGAAGCCCGGCGCGCCCATGAACGCCTGCCGCCCCATCGCCGACGTCTTTGCCGCCTTGCCATCGGCGAAAAATTCACCGGCGCTGCTGCCCAGCAGAATGCTCTGCGTGTCGTGCAACGTGAGGAAGGTGCCAATGGACAACTCACCGGCACTGAATTCACGGTCGAACAACGCATCGCCATACAGCTCCCGCTGCGTGGCCAGCTGCGCGATCTGCCGCCCGACACCGCACTCCGAACGCACACGACCGCTGTAGAACGCTTCCACCGCGCGCGCGTTACTGCCCTCCGGCGCATAGCCGCGACCAAAACTGCGGAAGCGCTGCCAGCCCTGCGCCCTGGCCCCGCCCAGGCCAAAGCCTATCCAGCCCATCTGCACGGCCGAGAAACGATAGCCGCGGTTGGCCTGCAATCGCCCGGCAGCGGTGCGGGCGGCATCGCCGAGTTTGAACAGATACGCGCAGACGCTGGCCTGTTGCTGCAGCATGTCCAGCGCCAACTGCTCGCGCTGCGCCGTGCTCCAGTCCCGCGGCAGATGCAGCCGCAGATCGCCGTGCGCCTGTGCATCGGCCAGCGATACACGCTGGCAAGGAGCGCCGCCTTCGATCAACGGCCGCGTGGCGGTGGTTTCGGCGACTTGCCAGCCGAGATCGTGCAGCAGCGCCATGCCACATCCAGTACCGGCCGATACCGCAGGTGCCTGCATCCCCCACACTGCCACGGCCAACAGCGCGCGGCCCGCGATCTGGCGCACAGCACACGCGGAGCGACTCACTGGATGGGCGCCCCGCTCGCAGGCGCGGGCGACAGCTCGCCAACGTACTGCTGTAGACGCTCGAAGAAATTGCGGTAGAACACCGCATCCTGCACCGTGCTGCTGGCCACACGCACCAGCGAATCATCGTTGCTGCCAAAGGGCAGGGATACCGAGCCCAGCGCGCCGACACCGACACTGGCCGAGGTCGGCGACTTCTTCAGGGCATAGCGGTCCTGCACCGCACTGACGAACACCTGCGCCTTGCCATCACCGCGTGCTGCACACGACACCCGCAGCACCAGCTGCTCGTGCACTTCGTCCCTGGGCTGGAAGTTCTTGTTGCCTTCGACATTGGCCGCATCGGCGCGGGCGATGGCGTAGCCCTGCCCCAGCAATACCCGGCGTGCCGCCTCGCAGGCCTGCGCAGGCGCGACATCAACGTTGCGCGCGTAGGTATCGCCGGAGTTGAAGGATTCACGCAGCAGGGTGCTGTTGGCCGGCTTGCTGGCGCACCCGGCCAGCACCAGAAGCAAAAACGCGATTGCTGCATGCAGGGAATGCGTGCGCATAAGCCCTCCACATTTTCCGAAGACCCAAAGCATAACGCCGCCAACGTACACGGACGTTGACGGCGTCATTCACACAGGCCCGGCGTTGGGGCCAGGCTCAGCAAGCCAGGTTCAGTCGGCCCAGCGGCCCGGGCCGGTGGACTGCGGCAGCACCTGCGCCGACAGCGGAAGGTCCTTTTCCAGCAGGTTCAACGCATCGGCCAGGATCGATGCCGACTCCTTCAGCAGCGGGTCCGGGCGCTTCTCGGCAGCCTTTTCGCGTGCGGCATCCTTGACGATGTCACGCTCGTTGCCGGTCAGGCCGTCGTCACTGCTGTCCTCGGCCAGCGGATCCAGCGGCAGGCCCAGTTCCTTGCGGATCTCCTGGCGCTGCTTGCGCTGTGCTTCCTGCTTGTCGCGTTCGGTGCGGCGCTCGGCCTCGTTGAGCGAGACGTACTTCTTGGCCGCTTCGGTGCGGAACTGCTGCACGTCCTCTTCCCACCACTTGAACTCGCGGTCGCTCTGGATGCGCTGGGCATGGCGCGATTCCAGGCGCGGCAGGATCGGCGCGAAGTTGCCGTAACGCGTATGCGGCACTTCGGCGATGCGGGTCCACGGCAGCGCGTTGTCGTAGGTGCTCTCACCGAACTCGCTGGCGTCCACGCTGGCCGGGAACGCCAGGTCCGGCACCACACCCTTGTGCTGGGTGCTGGAACCACTGACGCGGAAGAACTGGGCGATGGTCAGCTTCACCTGGCCAAAGCGCTCCTTCTCACTGGCCGGCCAGCGGTCCAGCGGCACCACGTTCTGCACGGTGCCCTTGCCGAAGGTGGTTTCACCAATGACCAGGCCGCGGCCGTAATCCTGGATGGCGCCGGCAAAAATCTCCGAGGCCGAGGCCGAACCACGGTTGATCAACACTGCCAGCGGGCCGTCCCAGGCCACGGCCGGGTTGCGGTCGCTGTTGACGGTGACGCGGCCACCGGATTCGCGCACCTGCACCACCGGGCCCTGCTCGATGAACAGCCCCGTCAGCTCAATGGCTTCATCCAGCGAACCGCCGCCGTTGTTGCGCAGGTCCAGCACCACGCCGTCGACCTTGTCAGCCTTGAAGCCGGCCAGCAGCTTGGCCACGTCGCGGGTTGCCGAGGCGTAGTCGCTGGCGTTGCGGCGACGGCCCTCGAAATCCTGGTAGAACGTCGGCAGCTTGACGATGCCGATGCGACGCTCGGCCTCGCCGGTCGCCCCCGGAATGGTCAGGGTCTCGCCCTTGGCGGCCTGCTCGGACAGACGGATCTTCTGCCGGGTCAGGGTCAGCATGCGGTGCTTGCCATCCACGCCGTCGGCCGCAGGGATGTACTCCAGCCGCACCTGGGTGTCCTTGGCGCCACGGATCTTGGCCACCACGTCGTCGATGCGCCAGCCGATGACATCCTCGACAGGGCCGGAACGGCCCTGGCCAACGCCGACAATGCGGTCACCGGCCTTGAGCGTGCCATCCATCGCCACCGGGCCACCGGGCACCACTTCGCGGATCACCACCACATCGTCCTGGCGCTGCAGCTGTGCGCCGATGCCTTCCAGCGACAGCGACATGGCCTGGTTGAAGTTCTCGGCCGTGCGCGGGGTGAAGTAGTCGGTGTGCGGGTCCACGGCGCTGGTGTAGGCGTTCATGTAGAACGAGAACACGTCTTCGTTCTTCAGTTCGCTGATGGTCTTGCCCATCGTCTCGTAGCGCTTGTCCAGCGTCTTGCGGATATCAGCCGCCGACTTGCCGGCCAGCTTCAGCCGCAGCCAATCGTTCTTGACCGACTTGCGCCACAGGTCATCCAGCTCAGTCCTGGTGGCCCAAGGCACGTCCTTGCGGTCGTAGTTGAAACGCTCGTCCAGGGTGAAGTCCGGCTCCTGCCGCAGCAGGCGGCGGGCATGGGCCACACGCTCGCTCACTCGTTCGCGGTACACCGCAAACACCTGGAACGCGGGGTCAAGCTGGCCGGTGCGGATGGCCGTGCTGGTCTGTTCGGCCAGCGGCGCGAAACGGTCCACGTCCTCCTTGGTGAAGAACTGCTTGCCGCTGTCCAACGACTCCAGGTAACGCTTGAACACGTCCTGCGAGGTCGCCGCATCCAGAGGGCGCGGGCGGTAGGCGTAACGGCTGTCCGAAAGCAGGCCGTACACCAGGCGCGAGGTCGTGGTCTGGTCGAGTGTCGGTGCCGAGGCCGGCACACTGGTATCGGCACGCGCGGACAGTGCAGCTGGCACGGTCAGCGCCAATGCCAACAGGAAAGCGGGAACTCGGTAGTTCATCAAAGTACTCGTGGCACCGGACGATGGGGGGAGACTGCAGACAGATCAGACAGCCTGACATTGCCGAAAGTTTCGGCCCTTGTCACGCGGTCCATCAGCAGACTAGCCGCTGCGCTGTAGCGGGATGTGAATCGAGATGACCGCCCCCTGACCGCGCACGCAACTGCGTACGCGGCAGCCAATGGCTGCGGGCAGCCTGGCGTGGGCTTAGACAGCGACGCCGGCACCTGCGGCCTGTTGGTCGGCATGGTAGGACGAGCGCACCATCGGGCCGGAGGCGACGTGGGTGAAGCCCAGTTCGTAGCCGTAGTCCTCGAACGCCTTGTATTCCTCCGGCGTCCAGTAACGCAGCACCGGGTGGTGATGCGCGGTGGGCTGCAGGTACTGGCCAATGGTGATCATTTCCACGTCATGCGCACGCAGGTCGCGCATCGTGGCCTGCACCTGCTCGAAGGTCTCGCCCAGGCCCAGCATGATGCCGGACTTGGTCGGCACGCCCGGGTGCTGCGCCTTGAAGTTCTTCAGCAGGGTCAGCGACCACTGGTAATCGGCACCGGGGCGCACGTTGCGGTACAGGTCCGGCACGGTTTCGATGTTGTGGTTGAACACGTCCGGCGGGTTCTGCGCCAGGATTTCCAGCGCGCGCTCCATGCGGCCCTTGCCGCGGAAATCCGGGGTCAGCACCTCGATGCGGGTACCCGGCGACTTGGCGCGGATGGCCGTGATGCAGTCAACGAAATGCTGGGCGCCGCCGTCACGCAGGTCGTCGCGGTCAACGCTGGTCACCACCACGTACTTCAGGCCCATGTCGGCCACGGTCTGGCCCAGGCTGGCCGGCTCGTTGGCGTCCGGCGGCTTGGGCCGGCCGTGGGCCACGTCGCAGAACGAGCAACGGCGGGTGCAGACCTCGCCCAGGATCATGAAGGTGGCCGTGCCATGACCGAAACATTCGTGGATGTTCGGGCAGCTGGCTTCCTCGCACACGGTGACCAGGCGGTTCTCGCGCAGCTTGGCCTTGAGGTTGGCCACGGCATTGCCCGAGGGAATGCGCACGCGGATCCACGACGGCTTGCGCAGCACCGGCGCGTCGGCGAACTGCACCGGCGAGCGGCCGATCTTGTCGCCGCCAATCTGCTTGATGCCGGCCTGCAGCGGTGCGGACGGGGAATCGGCCTGCACGACCTGCAGGGGAATGGAGCGCGTGGTGGTTTCAGTCATGGCGTTATCCGCGGCTCACGGCCGCTTGGTCAGGTCGGGCAATTCAGGGGTTGCGTGCAGTTCGAGGCCAAACTGCTGCGCAAGGTGGGACATCAACACCGTCTTGATCGCGTCGATGCCCGAAGGGCCGCCCAGGTCCCGCACCGAGGTCACCTGCATTCCGGCATAGCCGCAGGGGTTGATGCGGTGGAACGGTTCCAGATCCAGCGCAGCGTTGAAGGCCAGCCCGTGGAAGCTGCAGCCACGCCGCACGCGGATGCCGAGCGCGGCGATCTTGGCGCCACCGACATAAACACCCGGTGCGCCATCAAGGCGCTCTGCGCCGATGTTCCACTCGTCCAGCGTGTCGATGATGGCCTGCTCGATGCGGCACACGTAATCGCGCACGCCGATGCCAAGCCGGCGCAGGTCCAGCAGCGGGTACACCACGATCTGGCCCGGGCCGTGATAAGTCACCTGGCCGCCGCGGTCCACCTGCAGCACCGGGATATCGCCGGCCGCCAGCACGTGTTCGGGCTTGCCAGCCTGGCCCAGGGTGAACACCGGATCATGCTCGACTACCCACAGTTCGTCGGCGGTGGTGTCATCACGCGCATCCGTGAAGCGCTGCATCGCATGCCACACCGGCTCGTACGCCTGCCGCCCCAGCTCACGCAACACCGCCGTGCGCGGCGCCACCGGCACCACGGGAGCAACCGGGCAGCTGGTTACAGCGTCCACTTCACTTCCGGGTGGTTGCGCAGGGCTTCGTGCGCAGCATCGTACTGTTCGCGGCTTTCGGCCCTGAAGGCGATGCGCACGGACACGTACTTCTCGTTGGAGGAGTGCTTCCAGCTGATGCGCTCTTCCAGCACTTCAATGCCTGCGTTCTGCAGCAGTTGCGGCAATTCCCGCTCCAGCCCGATGTTGGCTGCGCCCATGGCGCTCAACTCGAAGGTGCCGGGGAACTGGTAGCCGTGTTCTGGGTTGTCGGACTTGATTTCCATGCCGGACATTATCGGGCCGAAAGCAGGCAAACCCAAGGCCATCACCGGCCCACAGCCTTCCATGAACGGCAATCCCTCGCCCGGCATCCTCCGCCAGCAAGGCTTTGCCGGTGAACATCGGCCATCTGGCAGCCAACGCCTTCCCTGCGACGGCATTGGCGGCAATTCCTGCCCACGCCGGATATCGCACAAACAAGAAGGGCCGCTTGCGCGGCCCTTCCGTGGCGTAAGCCCGGGGCTTACTTGGACAGCTGCAGCAGGGTGGACGACACCCAGCCACGGTTGCCCAGCTCATCCTCGACTTCCCACATCACGCCTTCCTTGGTGCCGGTCGGGTACAGCATCATGCCCGGATCCAGGGTGCGCACCGGCGCGCCAGTGCCACGGGCATTGGCCAGCAGGCGGCCCGCACGGGTCACGGTGACGGCCTGCTGCGCATTGGCGGCCGAGGCGTTGTCCGGCAAACCACCCAGCTGGGCAATGATGTCGGTGTACGCCTGCAGGTAGGCCATGGTGATCACCTGGCCGATTTCGGTGTTGGCATAACCGCCAACGCCCGCTGCGCCCAGGCCGCTGCCGCCGAACAGGCCGCCGCTGGCGCCGAAGCCCATGTCGCTCTTGCGGGCCGAGCCTTCGGAAATGGCCACCTGCTCGGACGAACGTACGTCGGTCACGGTCAGCACCACGTCGGCGGTCTTGCTGGTGAAGTTCAAACCACCCACCACCGCACCGGCGCGACCACCGATCAGGCCGCCCAGCAGGCCACCAATGGCATTGCCACCGGCGTTGCTGTTCTGCGAGATCAGGTCGGGAATCATCACGTAGTCGGCGGCGCGGATCTGGCCCTTGCCGACGTTGGAACGCCCACGCAGGTCGCCGCTGGCTGCCAGCTCACGCTCGAACTGGCCTGCGGCCATGCCGGCGCCACGGTCAACGAGGGTGAAGCAACGCGAACGGTTCACGAAGGCCTTGATCAGGCGCGACGGGGCCGGCAGCTGCTGGCCGGTCCACCAGTGCGTGGAATCTTCCGGCTCGATCACCGACAGCGTACCGATGGGACGCTGGCAGGTCGGAATCTGCGCGGCAGCTTCCTTGCGCTGTTCCTGCGCCTGGGTACCACGGTTCTTGAACGCCGCCTCGGCCGGCTGACTGGCAAGCGCCGCGCCGATACCCACGGTCAAAGCCGCTGCAACCAGCGGTGAAAATACATTACGCATCACTTCACTATCCCCGTTACCTGCACCTTTCGAGGTGCGTTCCATTGGCTTAGAGACCTTGCGGCAAGATCCTGGTCCTTTGTAGTACCGATCAGGCAAGCGCGGGCCGGTCGCGGGCGATGCTACAGCACACCCTTAACGGTTGCCAACAAACGGCCACGGGGTTCACGGACAAGGGAACCCGACTACCGCTGATGCCACCGGCTTGGTTCACACCAAGCCAGCAGCCCCGGCACCGCAGCGGATCAGCTCTTGACGCCGAGCACCGCGGCCGGCACCCAGCCGCGATTGCCCATTTCATCGTCCACTTCGACCATGCCGCCGTTACGGCCGCCTGTCGGGTAGGCAAGCATGCCCGGCTTCATTTCGGTGACCACAGCAGCCTGGCTGTCCGGCTGTGAAAGCAGGCGCGCCAGACGATTCACGACCATCGTGCCCGTGGCAGCGACACCCAGAGCGGCCTGTGCAACCCCGGCGCCCACACCCTGACCAGCAACCTGCTGCACGACCTGGCCCGCCACACCGGCCAGGTTGCCCTGCCCGGCCAACGCAGTCACCGCACCCTGTGCCAGACCGGCGCCGACACCCTGACCGGCAACCTGCTGTACCACCTGGCCGGCCACGCCGGCCATGCCGCCCTGCTCCGCCAGCGCGCCAGCGCGCCAGCGGCAACCTGTACCAGACCCGCGCCGGCACCCTGGCCGGCAACCTGCTGCAGCGCCTGGTCAGCAACGGCGACCATTCCGCCCTGTCCTGCCACCGTACCTGCAGCGGCCTGCACCAGGCCTGCGCCGGCAACCATCGGAGCCGCGTGCTGGGCAACCTGCCCTGCCACGCCACCCGCTGCCCCGTGCGGCGCCACGCCATGCCCACCCGGGGCGATGCTTGCATGGGCGGCCAACGGCGCGGCCGGCCCGGCCTGCATACGCGCGGCGGCGGTATTGGCCAACCGCGCCTGCGCGGCCAGCATCGCATCATGGGGATCGGGTGCTTCCACCCGCGTCATCTGCTGCGTGGCCTGCGGCACATGGCGGTTTGCCAGGGCGCCACGCTTGCGGCTGACCTCACGCACCATCTGCGCATAAGCCTCTTCATAGGCTTCCTTGATGACCTTGCCGATCTCGGTGTTTTCCCAGCTGCCGGCACTCAGCCCGGCATTTCCCTGCACACTCGAAGCCGACAGCGCGGCCGCCCAGGCCTTGTCGGTGATCTTGGCCTCGCCGGTCACGGTGACCAACTGTTCGGAAGTACGCACGTCCACCAGGGTCAGCACCACTTCGGCGGTCTGCTTCTTGGTTGTCAGCTTGCCGGCAACACCCAGCGTGGCGACGTTGAACATCGCCCCCATCAGACCGCGCTTGTTCTCGTTGGATGCGCCGCCGCCCAGGTTCATGCCGCCGGCATTGGCGTTCTGCGAAACGATGTCCGGCACCAGCACAAAATCCGCACCGCGCATCTGCCCGCCACCGATGTTCTGGTTTTCCTGCAGGTGCCCGCCCAGGGCCAACTCACGCTCCGCCTGTGCGGCGGTGAAACCCGCGCCGCGATCAAGCACGGTGAAACAACGGGATTCATTGACCAGCACACGCAACATGCGCGTAGGCGCAGGCAAACCGTAGGTCGCCCAGGCACCCAATCCATCGTCCGGCTCGACAATACGCAGGCTGCCCTGCGCCGAATCACACTTGTTGCCCGTCAGGCCCAGGAAAGCATGGCTTGGAAAACTGGCCGACGCCGATGCAAACGCAAGAAAGCCGGCAGCCCAAAAGGCCGGCCGATGGATGGTGTTCTTCATGTTTTCCCCTGTTGCCGCACTCCATGCGAGTGACGGGTTGAAAGCGTCCGGAAATGCCAGCACGTGGCCGTCCGCATCACGCAGTCTTCACAAATAGCAATTGGGGACAATATCAGAACGCACCGTAAGAGTTACAACCAATAACCCTACGAACTGTGGGCATTTCCCTTACACGCCTCTGACTTGCAACGATGTGATCCAACTCTCACGGCTGCAGTGCCCACGGTTGCCTCGTTAAGCTGGGCGCCGTTTCCACGACGGACAAAACATGATGCTCCCCCGCGCATCACTGCCCTTGGCATTGGCATTGACAGCCAGCTCATTTCTAACCGCTCCAGCCCAGGCTGCGAACCAATGCGCACAAAGCGCATTGCGCGATCACCCGCCCGCCATCAATTTCCGCGTGGACAACGATCTGTTCGGCGGTGCCCAACAGGACCAGGGCTACAGCAACGGGGCGATATTCACCCTGGTGTCGCCCAACCTGCAGGACTTCACCGATGACCCCTGCCTGCCACGGCTGGCGCGCTGGATGAACCGCCACCTCGAACGCCTGCACCCGGGCGAATTCGAGCAGCAGAACATGATCTTCAGTTTTGGCCAGACGCTGTACACGCCCACCGACAACACCCGCAGCGACCTGATTGAAGATGACCGCCCCTATGCTGCGGCACTGATGGTCAACTTCGGTTACAACGCCCGCAACGACAACCACCTGCGTACCACCCAGCTAGCGATGGGCATGATCGGCCCCTCGGCACAGGGCAAGCAGGTGCAGGACGCCGTGCACAGCGTGCTGGGCGACGAAAAATTCTTGGGCTGGAAGAACCAGTTGCATGACGAGCCGGTGTTCAAGCTGCTGCATGAACGCATGCAACGCTGGCCTGCCGAAGGCAACGCCACGGGTTGGGGATGGGATGCCATCAGCCATTGGGGCGGCGCCATCGGCAACTTGGCCACCTATGCAAACATCGGCGGCGAAGTGCGCTTTGGCTGGAAACTACCCGACGATTTCGGCAGCTCGCCGATGCGCCCGGCCGGCGAAAACACCGCCCCCACGCGCTATGGCCGCACGCAGGGATGGTCGAGCCATCTTTTCCTCACCAGCGACGCACGCTGGGTGCTGCGTGACATCACCTTGGATGGAAACACCTTCCGCAACAGCCACAGCGTGGACAAGCGCCCATTCGTTGGCGATATCGGCTACGGCGTGGCAGTGATGCGCGGCAAATGGAAGTTCGCGCTGGCCCGCTACCACCGCACCCGCGAGTTTGATGGGCAGAAGGAAACACCCGTGTTCGGCAGTTTCACCATCAGCCGGACGCTCTGATTGCGTGGTTTTCTGCCGAGTTTGATGGCTACGTGATTGATGGTTGAACAGCGCTGGGAGCGCTGCGCTTACCCGGGCTACGGAGCGGCTGTTGCTGCGGTTGCTCTTGAAGTTGCTCTTGAACTTATCCCCTCTCCCGCCTGCGGGAGAGGGTTAGGGTGAGGGCAGCATTTGCTTTTGAATTTTGGCTCTTAAGCATGCGAGTGCACTGGCTCCGGTCATCACCCAAGCCAAAGGCAGGAGAGAAAAAAGCTCCCCCCTCCCCAGCCCTGCGCGCAAGGGTGGGGGCAAAACAAAAACGGCGTTGCTACGCACCATCAACCCGGACATCGGTCGACAGAACGCAGCAACGCCGCTCGGCTTTTCAGCCGTACAAAGCCCTTACTCGGACTTCCACCACATCATGAAGGCGTCCCACAGACGCTTGAAGAAGCCACCTTCTTCCACCGCCTGCACGGCCACCAGCGGCGCCTCGGCAACCACCTTGCCGTCCAGCGACACCTTGACCGTACCGATCTGCTGGCCCGCTGCAATCGGCGCCACCAACTGCTTGGGCACATCCATGCTCGGCTTCAGTTCGCTGTAGCGGCCACGCGGCACGCTGACCAGCATCGGCTGGGCCACGCCCATTTGCACTTCGTCAGCTGCGCCCTTCCACACCTTCTGCGTGGTCACGGCCTTGCCCGGCTCATACAGACGGTGGGTTTCAAAGAAACGGAAACCCCAGTTCAACAGCGCCAGGCTGTCGTCAGCGCGCTGCTTCTCCGACGCACCGCCCATCAGCACCGCGATCAGGCGCTGGTCGCCGCGCTGGGCCGAACTCAGCAGGCAGTAACCGGCAGCCGAGGTGTGGCCAGTCTTGATGCCGTCCACGCTCGCATCGCGCCACAACAGCAGGTTGCGGTTGGGCTGGGTGATCTTGCCTACGGTGAATTCCTTGATCTTGTTGTACGCGTAGGTCTCCGGGTAATCACGCACGAAAGCGCGGCCCAGCAGCGCCAGATCGTAAGCACTGGACTGGTGGCCTTCGGCGGTCAAACCGTGGGCGTTGACGAAGTGCGAATCCTTCATGCCGATCTTGGCGGCGTAGTTGTTCATCAGGGCGGCAAAGGCTTCCTGACTGCCGGCGGCATGCTCGGCCAGGGCAATGGCGGCATCGTTGCCGGACTGGATGGCCATGCCCTTTTCCATGTCTTCCAGACGCGCAGTCTGGTTGACCGGGAAACCGCTGTAGCTGCCGTCGGTGCCGGCACCGCCCTCGCGCCAGGCACGCTCGCTCATCATCACCTGGTCGTCCGGCTTGATCTTGCCGGTCTTCATCTCGGCGGCGAGCACGTAGGAGGTCATCACCTTGGTGATGCTGGCCGGCGGCAGCGGGTTGTGGATGTTTTCCCCTGCCAGCACCTGCCCGGTGGCGTAATCCATCAACACCCAGGCCGTGGCGGTGCTGGGAACAGGTGCCGGCGGCGTCGCCACCTGGGCCGGGGCGGCCGCTGCGGCGGGACTCGGCGTCGGTGTGGGGGTTGGCGTCTGGGCGGATGCCAGGCCAATGGCGAACGTCGTGGCCAGAGCGGCGGCGGCAAAGCGGAATTTCATCGGAAAGCGGTTCCTGATGGACGAGGAAGAAAAAAACGGGCGGTTATTGTAGGGCGCCGACGCCTACCCGGCGGGAGCCCGGCATGCCTGTGTTCAGTCGCGGACGACCTGCGGGCTACCAAAACCCAGACCCGCGATACGCCCGGCAAGTTCCGCTGCCGAGGCTTGGTCACTGGCCGGTACACGCAGCCGCCACAAGGTGCGGCCACCGCTGACGATGTCGCTGAGGGTAGCGCCGACAATACCGGCCGAGGACAACTGGCCCAGCGCGCGCGCGGCATTGTCACGGCTGGAGAAGCTGGCAACCTGCAGCAGAATGGCGCCAAGTGCGCGCGCTGCCGGGTCCTGTCGGTCTGCCGGTACTGCGGCCGGCATGGCAGGCGCCAGGGGCTGCACCGTCACTGCGGCTGGTGCATCGCCTGCAGCGAGCGTGGTTGCCGCCCGCGCGCCATTGGCCGCTGTCGGGGTCGCCACCGGCGTGGCCGGCAGCTTCTCCACCAGTTGATCCATGTCGCTGGGTGCGGCAGCCGGCCGCGTCGTGGCAGCCACCGGCACCGCCGCCGCTGCACGCTCACGGCGCGCACGGCGGTTCTCACCCGCCTGCAGGTTGTCGCTGCCCGGGGTCAGCGCACGCACTTCCACCCGCCCCGTACCGCGCTGGGTGATACCCAGGCGCACGGCGGCGGCATAACTGAGGTCGATCACCCGGCCATCGTGGAACGGGCCACGGTCATTGACGCGCACCACCACCGACTCGCCGTTGTCCAGATTGGTGACCCGCGCAAAGCTCGGCAACGGCAAGGTCTTGTGCGCGGCGCTGAAGGTGTACATGTCATACACCTCGCGGTTGGAGGTGAGCCGGCCATGGAATTTCTGGCCGTAGTACGAAGCGGTCCCCTGCTCGACGTAGCCGTCCACGCGATCCATTACCCGGTACTGCTTGCCCAGCACCACATACGGCGACTTGTTGCCCACCGACGACCGCGCCTCGCCGGTCACCACCGGCTCGGGAATGCAATCCACATTGGGTACATAGTCCGGCGTGCTGTCCTTGACCCCCGGGCGATAAAGCCCGCCGGCGGTGTAGTTGCCGCGCGTGCTGGGGTCTTCTGTCGCCCGCGCATACGGTGAGCCTTCCGGGCAACCGCTGCGGGCATTGCCGCGCCCATGCACCACCGCCGCTGTCGAGGCGCTGCTGCCGGCGCCGGCCTTGCCCGGCTTCTTCGGGGCACTGCTGCAGGCGGCCAGCCCGAGCACGATCAACGCAGGGACCAGCCACTTGATGTTCATGCCGGCGGAAGCTCCTTGCCGGCGATGGCCTGGGACAGCTGGAAGACGGCCATCGCGTACATCTTGGAGATGTTGTAACGGGTGATCGCGTAGTAGTTCTGGAAGCCCAGCCAGTACTGCTTGCCATCGCTGCCTTCCAGCGTCACCGGCGTGGCCGTGGCGCCTGCGGCACGCACCGGCACCACCGGCTGGTAACCGCGTGCGGCCAGGTCGGCCATCGTGTGATTGGGGGTCCAATCCACCGGATTGAATTCCTCGTTGCCGGCAGCCAGCGTAGCCGGCACCGCTACCGTGCCACCGCGCACCCAGCCACCCTTCTTGACGAAGTAATTGGCGATGGACGAGAACACGTCGTCGTAGTTGTTGAACAGATCGCGACGGCCATCGCCGTTGCCGTCCACCGCGTAATCCAAGTAGCTGGACGGCATGAACTGGCCCATGCCCATCGCGCCGGCATAGCTGCCCTTGAGTGTGTTGATATCCAGCTGCTCCAACTTGGCCAGCTCGAACAACTTGGCCAGTTCGTCGCGGAAGAACAGCTCGCGGCGTACTTCGCGCTCCAGCTTGGCCGGGTCGCCCGTACGCGGGTACTTGAATGCCAGCGTGTACAGCGCGTCGATCACGCGGTGGTTGCCGGTATTTTTGCCGTAGCTGGTTTCCACGCCGATGATCGACACGATCACTTCGGCCGGCACGCCGGTGCGTTCCTGCACGCGCAGCAACTCATCGCGGTGCTCGGCGAAGAATTTCTTGCCGCCGTCGATACGGGCCTGGGTGATGAACATCGGCCGGTATTCATTCCACGGCTTGACTCGCTCGGCCGGGCGCGACATCGCCGCGATGATCGGCTCGCGGATCTGCGCCTGCGCCAGGGTGGCTTCGATGTAAGCCGGGTCGATGCCGTAGCGCGCCGCTGTGTCACGCACGAAATTGGCGCGGGCGGTTTCAAACGGCACCGGGGTCAGGTCCACCGGGGGCAGATCCTGCTTTTTTTCCGGGACCGCTTCAGCCGGGCCTGCTGTGGCCGGCTTGACGGGGGTGTCGGCGGATGCAACCGGGGCGACGGGGGCCTTCGGCTGGGTTGCGCAGGCAACCAGGCCAAGGGTGATGCAGCAAATAAGAGCGCGTCGAATCATCGGCCGAGATTAGCAGGTCAAAGATGAATTTCCATCAATAAGGCCATGAATCACAACAGGATTGAAGCAAAAATCCAGCCTGGCGTATCGATGGCACAACGCCATTGCCGGGTGCGGCCGAGATGAATACGCGTGCGCGTTTGGCACTGGCCACGGCAACGAGAAAAGCGGTGTTCTGCTCTGCCGGGCTTCAGCGGCGATGCCGCTGCCCAGCATCACTCGGCAGGCGGCCGTACAAAAAAAAAGAACGCCGGCCATCTCCCCATCCCGCAGAGATGACCGGCGTCCCGACCGACCCTTGGGGGAACCGGGTGACGTCTCCCCACGCCGACCCGCCAAAGGCCAATCTTGCTGTCACAGCGCAATCGCAGCAGGTGACGGGCGCAATTGTGAATAATTTGTCAAAGCAAGTGTTTGATCTGGATCAACCCTTGCAGCGTCACTAGCCACCGTGCACCGGCCGGTGTGCCCGCACCGCCATCACCAGGCCGAAACCGGCCAGCAACGACACCGCCGAGGTACCGCCATAGCTGATCAGCGGCATCGGCACCCCCACCACCGGCAACAGGCCGGAGATCATCCCGCCGTTGACCAGGATGTAGACGAAGAACGCCAGGCCGGTGGCGCCGGCCAGCAGCCGCGAATAGCCATCGCGCGCTTCCACCGCGATCCACAGGCAGCGGCCGATCACGAACAGATACAGCGCCAGTACGATCGCCACGCCGATCCAGCCAAATTCCTCGCTGAGCACGGAGAACGCGAAATCGGTGGTCTGCTCGGGAATGAAGTTCAGATGCGACTGCGAGCCCAGCCCCCAGCCCTTGCCGGTCAACCCGCCCGAACCAATGGCGATCTTGGACTGGATGATGTTCCAGCCCGCGCCCAGTGCGTCGCTTTCCGGGTCGAGGAACATCAGGATGCGGTCCTTCTGGTAGGGCATCAGCAGCCAGAACCAGGCCACCGGCGCGGCCGCGGCAACGCCTGCCACGCCCACGCCCACCCACCACCACGGCAAGCCCGCCAGCAACAGCACGAACGCACCGCTGGCGGCGATCAACACGCCGGTACCGAAGTCCGGCTGCAACATCACCAGGGCGGTCGGTATGCCAATGATCACGCCCGTCACCAGCACTACCGGGATGCGCGGTGGCAGCGGCATGCGGTTGAGATACCAGGCCACCATCATCGGCAGGCTGACCTTGAGCAGCTCGGCCGGCTGCAGGTAGAACAGGCCCAGGTTCAGCCACTGACGGCCGTACTTGCCGGTGCCCAGCACGAACACCGCCAGCAGTGGCAACATCGAGACGGCATAGATCACCGGCGTCCACGCGCGGATGCGCAGGATGGACATGCGCGAGATCGCCCACATCGCCACCAGGCCAACCCCGAAACGGGCGCCCTGCGCCATCACCAGGCCACTGCCACCGGCGCTGTCCAGCACCGACAGGCCAATGGCCATCAACGCGCACAGCGCCATCAGCAACGGCCAGTCCAGGCCGCGCGTGAGCCGCTGCGCCATCTCCAGCGCCCAGCGCAGGAAATCCCTCATTGCCGCATCTCCGGTGGCGTTGCGGCCGATGGCGATGGCCGCGGTGTGGGTTGCGGCACTGCCGCTGCCACGTCCGGTGGTGCCGGCAACTCCGGCGCAGGCACTGGCGCTGGCGCGCCCACCATCACCGGCAACTCACCCAGCGCCAGCACCGCCTGCTCGGCGCGCGCACGCGCGGTGGGGTCTTCGGTATCGAACGTGGCCACGCCCACCACCACGGTGCCACGTTCGGCATCCAGTGGCTGCAGGCCATCGGGCATCACGCCCAGCAGCCATGCATCAAACACCTTGCGGGCGATGGGCGCCGCCGCCGAGCCGCCATAGCCACCGCCTTCCACCGCGATGGCGATTGCGATGGTCGGTGCTTCAGCCGGGGCGAAGCCGATGAACAGCGCGCGGTGGCGCAGGTGCATCGGCAGGCTCTTGGGATTCAACGCAGCCGTGCCCTTGCGGCTGATGACCTGGGCGGTGCCGGTCTTGCCGGCCATGCGGTACTGCGCGCCGGCGGCCACGCGCCAGCCGCTGCCGCCCGGCTGCATGGTGCCCATCATCCCTTCGCGCACGGCCTGCAGGTTGGCTGGATTGGGGCTGATCGGCCGACCGGCCGGTTGTGCTGTCGGCGCCCAGTCGTGGTCAAAGCCCGCGCGCTGTTCGGTCACCAGATGTGGGCGATGCAATTGCCCGGAGGCCAGCCCCCCCACGCCGCGCACCAACTGCAGCGGCGTCACTTTCCACAGGCCCTGGCCGATGCTGGCGTTGACCGTGTCGCCGGGGTACCAGCGCTCCTTGCGCGCCTTCAGCTTGGCTGCCGGCGACGGCAGGATGCCACCGATTTCCCCCGCAAGGTCAATGCCGGTCGGCTGGCCAAAGCCGTAATGCCCGCCCATGTATTCATCGAAACGTTCGATGCCCATGTCGATGCCGAGTTGGTAGTAGTACGTGTTCACGGACTGCGAGATCGACTTGCGCAGGTCGGTCCAGCCATGACCGCCGCGGTTGGCGTCGCCCCAGCCACGGCTCACGCCGGGCAGGTAGAACATGCCGCGCGAAAGGATCTTGTCTTCGGGCCGGCGCACGCCACTGTCCAGGCCGGCCAGGCCGATCAGCGGCTTGACCGTGGAACCCGGCGCCACGCCGCCCAGCACCAGCCGGTTGAACTGCGGACGCGAGGGGTTGTCCTTGAGCGCGTTGAAATCAGCATGCGAGATGCCGTTGACGAACAGATTGGGGTCGTACGAGGGCAGGCTGACCATGGCCAGGATCTCGCCATTGCGCGGGTCGATCGCCACCGCCGAGCCTTCCTGCTCGCCGAAGGCCGCCACCATCACCCGCTGCAGGTCGGCGTCGATGGACAGGCGCAGATCGGTACCCGACTGCGCCGGCACCCGGCCGATGGTGCGGATGGCCCGGCCCTGCACGTTGGTCTCGACCTGCTCGTAGCCGATCTTGCCGCGCAGCTGCCGCTCGTAATACCGCTCCAGGCCGGATTTGCCGATATGCGTCAGCGCGGCATTGCCCTCGCCCAGCTCTTCCAGATCCTTGTCATCCACACGGCCGACATAACCGATGACATGCGCCAGCAGATCACCGTAGGGATAGCGCCGGGTGAGGTAAGGCTCCAGTTCCACGCCGGGAAAGCGCCAACGGTCCACCGCAAAGCGCGCCATCTCGTCATCGCTCACGCGCAGCTTCAAGGTGACCGGCATGAAGCTGCGGCGCGCCTTGCGCGATTGCTTGAAGCGCTCGATGTCCTCGTCGCTCAGCGAGAAGATCTGCTGCAGGCCGGCCAGGGTGGCAGCCATGTCCTGGACCTTGTCCGGGGTGACGTCCAAGCGGAAGGCCGGCACGTTCTCGGCCAGCAGGCGGCCATTGCGGTCGTAGATCAGGCCGCGTCCCGGCACCACCGGCCGCGCCTTGATGCGGTTGGCTTCCGAGCGTGTGGCGTAGATGTCGTGGTCCAGCACCTGCAGCTTGAAGTACCAGCCACCCAGCAGGCCCAGCATCAGCAGCACACACACAAACCCCAGCGCCGCGCGACGGCGGAACTGTTCGCTCTCGGCATGCGCGTTCTTGGTCTGCCGGCGGTTGTACATCGTCAGCGCCCGCGCTTGCCCAGCCGCAGCGCGTCCAGCAGCGCATACAGCGGCAACCACAACGCCATGCCCAGCAGCGGCGCCCACCAGTAGCTCCAGGGCAGCGGCGGCTCGTCGGCGAGCAGGTGGATGGCCGCATCGATGACGCGGTCATTGAACAGCAGGCCGCCGATGGCCAGCGCCTGCTGGGACAACGGGAAGAACCGCAGGCGTGCGCGAAAGCGCTGCAGGATGAAGGCCATCACCACCAGCCGCAGGGCCTGCTCGCCCAGAATGCCGCCAAACATCACATCGGCCAGCAGGCCGATGCTGAAGGCAAACCCCAGCCCCACCCGGTCCGGCGTTTCCATCACCCAGAAAGCCAGTACCAGGGCCAGCCAATACGGCCGCACCGGCTGCAACAGCCCGGGCAGCGGTACCAGCCCCAGCAACAGCGCCAGCGCAATGCTGGCCGGCAGCACCCAGGCCTTGATGCGGGGGCGGCTCATGGGCGCACCTGCGTCGAAGCTGCCGGTGCCGGCTGTGTCGTCTGCGTTTGTGTCTGCGACGCGGGCTTCGCGGCCACCGGGCTTGTCACAGGCGCGGAACGGGCCGGCACGGACGACGCGGTTGGGTCGGGCGAAGTGGTCGCGGGCATCTGGCCGGGTGTGGGTGTCGAAACGGGTGCGGGATCAGGCGTGGGCCGATGTGCCGGCGCCGTGCCCGGGCCCGTCACCGGCACGGCGGCCGGCGGCGGTTCCAGGCCGGTGGTCACCGGCAACTGCGGCACGCTGGCCACCGAGCGCAACAGCAACACGTTGCGGCCACGGTCGAGCTTGGCGGCCGGTTCCAGCTCGCCCACCAGGAAGGCGTGGGTGTCGTCCGGGCGCAGTTTGAGGATCTTGCCCACCGGGAACCCGGCCGGGAAACGCCCGCCCAGCCCGGAGGTGACGATTTCATCGCCCACTTCCACGCCCGCGCTGAGCGGAATGTCACGCAGCTCCAGACGGTCGCCACGGCCATAGGCAATCAAGCGCACGCCGTTGCGCGCCACCGTCACCGGCACCGCATGGTCCGGGTCGGTCAACAGCAACACGGTGGAATGGCCGGGCGTCACCACGATCACCTGCCCCATCAGCCCGCCGGCATCGATGACCGCCTGGCCGACACGCACGCCGTCGCGGCTGCCCGAATCCAGCACCAGCCGCTGCTTCACCGGGTCCAGGTCGATATCCAGAATCGGCGCCAGTTGCACGTCCAGTCCGGCCCGCTCGGACACGTTCAACAATTCGCGCAGCTGGGCGTTGTCCAGCGCCGCCGTCTGCAGCCGGGTAAGGCGCGCGTTGGCGACCAACAGTTGATTGCGCAGCTCACGGTTCTCGGCGACCAGTTGGCCATGGCTGGCCGCGTTGTCCTTGACCGAGGCACCCAGCCGGCCCGGCAACCCCGCCAGCGCCCAGACCGGCTGCACCACCAGGCTGGCCTGCGCACGCAGGCGCGCCAGCCAGCCCCCCTGGTTGTCCAGCACGATCAAGGTGATGGCCAACGCCAGGTAGGCCAGCAAGCGCAAGGTGCTGCTGGCATCGCCCTGTCGGGAAGCTACGGGAGGACCGGCGTAAGGAGGCACGGAGAGAAGCCGGGAAAGGGGAATCGGGAATGAAGCATGGAAACGGCGCGCATCTGGTCACGCCGTGGGAAGCAGAGCGGTGGATCGAAGGGCGACGAATTGGCTGGCAGAAACCGCGCTGCCAATTCCCCACTCGCCCTTCCCCCCTCATTACTCTGGCGCAAAGAACTCGTTGCCGTGCATGTCCACCAGCTCCAGCGCGCGGCCACCGCCGCGGGCAACGCAGGTCAGCGGATCATCGGCCACCTGCACGTGCAGGCCGGTTTCCTCGGAGATCAGGCGGTCCAGGTCGCGCAGCAGCGCACCGCCGCCGGTCAGCACGATGCCGCGCTCGGCGACGTCGGCACACAGTTCCGGCGGGGTCTGCTCCAGGGCCAGCTTGACCGCCGAGACGATGCCCGACAGCGGCTCGTGCAGGGCTTCCAACACTTCGTTGGAGCTGATCTTGATCATCTTCGGCACGCCCTCGGCGAGGTTGCGGCCGGAGATTTCCATCTCGATCACTTCCGCCTGCGGGTAAGCACAGCCCAGCTCCACCTTGATGCGCTCGGCGGTGGCTTCACCGATCAGCATGCCGTGGTTGCGGCGCACGTAATTGGTGATGGACTCGTCGAAACGGTCGCCACCAATGCGCACGGACGCCGAATAGACAATGCCGTTGAGCGAGATCACCGCCACTTCGGTGGTGCCGCCGCCGATGTCGATGACCATCGAACCACGCGCCTCGGTGACCGGCATGCCGGCGCCGATCGCAGCGGCCATCGGCTCTTCGATCAGGAACACATCCCGCGCGCCGGCCTCCTCGGCCGATTCCTTGATGGCGCGGCGCTCGACCTGGGTGGAGCCGGCCGGCACGCAGACCAGCACGCGCGGGCTCGGGCGCAGCACGCGCGACTTGTGCACCTTCTTTATGAAGTGCTTGAGCATTGCCTCGGTGTAGGTGAAATCGGCAATGACGCCGTCCTTCATCGGGCGGATGGTGGTGATGTGGCCCGGGGTACGGCCCAGCATCTGCTTGGCCTCGGCGCCGACGGCGGCCACGGAGCGGGTGCCGCCGATGGCACGGTCCTGGCGCACGGCCACGACCGACGGCTCGTTCAATACGATTCCCTGGCCGCGCACGTAAATAAGGGTGTTGGCCGTGCCCAGGTCAATGGACAGGTCATTGGAGAACATGCCACGCAGCTTCTTGAACATCTGGGAAGTGATCCTGACGGGTGTCGTGCCCACGCCGGTTGGCGAAAAAATGGGCAGAAATTGAGGGCGGTTAGCCTATCAACCCACCATGGCCCGGGCAAGGAGAATCCTTGTAAATTCGGGCCTCCGCACCCTTTGTGGCAGCCAACGTACAGATTCAGTTCTGGCCGTGCGCCGTTGCAGCCGGTAACCTTATGCGCTTTGGCGCGGACTGCGCCGGCCCGCCTGCGCGTGCAAGGCGGCGACTCTCCCCTTTTTTCGCATAGGCCTGTTCGCGATGCCCGCTTTGATCTGTGGTTCCCTTGCCTTCGACACCATCATGGTGTTCCCGGACCAGTTCAAGAACCACATCCTGCCGGACAAAGTCCACATTCTGAACGTGTCGTTCCTGGTGCCGCGCATGCGCCGCGAGTTCGGCGGCTGCGCCGGCAACATCGCCTACAACCTGCACCTGCTCGGCGGCGAGCCGATCCCGATGGGCACCGTGGGCTCGGATTTCGGCCCGTACCGCGAGTACTTCCAGGGCCTGGGGATCGACCTGAGCCGGGTCAAGGTGATCGAGGAACTGTTCACCCCGCAGGCGTTCATCACCACCGACCACGACAACAACCAGATCACCGCCTTCCACCCGGGCGCGATGATGCGTTCCTACGAGAACCACGTGAAGGATGTGCCGGGCGTGACCCTGGGCCTGGTCGGCCCGGACGGCCGCGAAGGCATGATCCAGAACTCGCAGGAATTCTTCGACGCCGGCGTGCCGTTCATCTTTGACCCGGGCCAGGCCATGCCGCTGTTCAACGGCCCGGAGCTGCGCACCTTCATCGAGCAGGCCGACTACGTCGTGGTCAACGACTACGAATCCAACCTGCTGCAGGAGCGCACCGGCTGGGACGAGAAGGAAATCGTCAGCCGGGTGAAGGCCTACATCACCACGCGCGGCCCCAAGGGTGCGGTCATCCACACCCCGGAAAAAACCTATGACATCCCGCCGGCACACGAGCGCCGCGTGGTCGACCCGACCGGCTGTGGCGACGCTTTCCGCGCCGGCCTGATCTACGGCATCGAGAAGGGCTATGACTGGCTGACCATCGGCCGCATGGGCAACCTGATGGGCGCGCTGAAGGTCGAACACCCCGGTACCCAGAACCAGCGCTTCACCTTTGACGAGTTCAACGAGCAGTTCAAGCAGCAGTTCGGCTACACGCTCTGAGCGCTGCCCGCTTCACTGCATGAAAACGGCGCCCTCAGGCGCCGTTTTTCGTCGTGCAATGTGCAGTGGATCAGCGCGTACTGCACGCCTGCTGCCAGTGTTCGAGCAGTTGCGCGCAGTCACGGACACGCCAATCGGCCATGCCCGGCCAGGGGTCGCCGGGTTGATTGACCAACACCGCCGGCACCCCGGCGGCCTGCGCGGTGGCCAGGTCGTAGTAGTGGTCGCCGACCATGCGCATCATTGCAGGCGCCACATTCCAGCGCTCGACAAAATACCGCAGCCCGGCTGGCGACGGTTTGGGCGTGGTGTCGTCGCGGCCGATGATTTCCCCGGCCGGGAAACACGCCTCCAGCCCGATCGCCGCCAAGGTCACCTGCACCAGTTCGCGGGCATTGCGGGTAAGGATGCCAAGCCGGCAGCCGGCGGCATGCAACGAACGGATCAAGGCCACCGCGCCCGGTGCCGGTGTTGCCGCCAGCGCCAGCGCGTGCTCGTGTTCCATCAGCCAGGCATGGCCCTGCGCCGCCTGCGCTGCAGGCAAGCTCGCCAGGTGCTGCAGGATGTCCGTGTCCACCGGGATGCCCAGTTCGCGCCGGATCAGGTTGAAATCATGGACGTGCCGGGTGAGCGTGCCGTCCATGTCGAATACCCAGTGGCGACTGTGGGCCACCGCGTTCACCGCGGCGGCGCAGTCCGCTTCGCCGAGCACCCGGTTCAATCCCAGTTCGGCATCTGGCTGCCATCCAGCCCGCCGACTTCAAACACCGCCTTGCGGGTGCCGCCGGTCTTCACCGGGAACTCGATCTCGATGACCTTTGCCCCGCGCGCCTGACGCCACAACCCACGGTTGTCGACGATGAACATGGCGATGGCTTCGTCGGTATCGGGGCGGTTGGCGGCCATGTTGCGGGCCGCACCGCCATCCACACTCACCTTGACCTGGCAACTGCGATAACACGCCTTCGCAAAATCACTGCTCTGCAGCACCAGATAGGCGTGGCGCTTCCACTCCGGATGGTCGCGGAACACCAGGTTCACCGGCTTGGCACCCGTGCCATCCACGTCAACACGATCCTTGCTGTAGATCGCCGCCGAACGTTGCGTGCCGCCCTTCACCGCCACCTGGTTGTAGTTCCACAGCGCCTGCATGCGGCGCAGCTCGCGCGCGGCATCGGCCTTTTCCTTCACCTCGGCAAAGCCCGGCTCGATGCGTTGGGCCGCTTCCGAATCCGGGAACTGGTCCATCAACGCGGCGCCGTGGATCTTTGCCTTCTCCCAATCGCCGCCGTTCAACGCAGCGTCGTACAACTTGCCGATGCCCTCCGCATCCGCCTCACGCTTGGCGCGCTCCTGCGCGGCAGCGGCTTCCTGCTGCTGGCGCTCGGCTTCGGGATTACTGCAGGCGGCGAGCGCAACGACGCACAACGCGCCAAGGATCAAAGGTTTCATCGGACAGCTCCATGGAAACAGGCGCGACCCTTGGCCGCGCGACGGCGCCCACTTTAGCAACATGGGGATTGGGGAATCGATACGCCGCAGTCCGCATTGTTCTGGGCTTTGTTCTTATGCCGTCATTCCCACGCAGGCAGGAATGACGGCTTAAAGGCAACAACAAGGCAAAGCGAGCCGTGCCGAATCGAGCCGAAGCAAAGCAAGACAAGACGAAGTGAAGCGAGCCGAGGCAAAACACGACGACACAAACAACAACGGCGGGCTTACGCCCGCCGTTGTTCTGTTTCGCGTTCTGGCCGATTACGGCTTCGGCGCAGCATCCTGCTTCGGCGCGGCTTCAGCCTTGGCGATCATGTCTTCCACCGAGGCGGTGGTGATCGGGTGGTAGCCCGGCTTGGCCTTGGCAAACACGTCCTTGGCGAAGGCCAGGCCTTCCGGCGTCTTCAGCAGCTCGGCGTAGATCGGCAGGATCAACTTGCGGCGGCCGACCGTCTGGATGAACGCACCGGCGGCGGCCTGTGCATCGGTGTAGCCGCTGCGGATGGCCAGCGGATACCAGCGCATGGCGATTTCGCCGTTCGGCGTGCCGGTGAAGTGGTAGGCCTTGTCCAGCTGCGCCATCTTCTCCACTGCCAGCTTGTCGCCCAGGCCATCGATGAAGCGCACCCATTCCTGCGTGCCCCACTCGCTGGTCACCTGCTTGCTTGGCACATCCGGGTTGCCCAGGAAGGCGATGCGCGCGGTGTCGACCACGGCGAAGTTGCGCGAGCGCGCCTTCGGTGCGAACGCCGGAATGCCCGACTCTTCCAGCCATGCCTTCAACTCGGCCTCGGTCACCGCGGTCGGGTTCTTCGGCAGCAGGTTCTTCTGCATGTAGGCGACGAACTGGTCGGTGTTGGCGCTCTGGAAGGCATGGTCGTTGAACCAGCCACGCAGGAACGGATCAAACACCTCACGGCCGAAACGCTGCTCCAGGAACTGCAGGAACCACGCGCCCTTGACGTAAGCCACGTTGCTCAGTGCTTCGTCCGGATCACGCTCGTTGAGCGGCGGCAGTGCCAGCGCCTGGTCGGCCGGGCTCATGTCCTTCACTTCGTTGAGCAGGTCGGTCTGGTCGATCTCGCGCTCCATCTCGGCCATTTCCTGGCCATACAGCGCTTCGGTGATGCGGCCCTGCACGTAGGTGGTGAAACCTTCGTTGAGCCAGATGTCCTTCCAGCTCGCATTGGTCACCAGGTTGCCGGACCAGCTGTGCGCCAGTTCGTGCGCGACCAGCGACACCAGCGACTTGTCGCCGACGATCACGGTCGGGGTGGCGAAGGTCAGGCGCGGGTTTTCCATGCCGCCGAACGGGAACGACGGCGGCAGCACCAGCATGTCGTAACGGCCCCAGCGGTATTCGCCGTAGAGATTCTCGGCGGCGCCGATCATCTTCTCGGTGTCCTCGAACTCCTTGGTCGCCTTGCCAACCATGGTCGGCTCGGCCCACACGCCCGAACGCTCGGAGATCGGCTCGAACACCAGGTCACCGGCGGCGATGGCCAGCAGGTAGGACGGAATCGGCTGCGGCATCTTGAAGGCGTAATCGCCGTCACGCGCGGCCTTGGGATCGTTGTCGGCGCTCATCAGCACCATCACGTCCGGGCGGCTGGTCACATGCGCGCTGTAGGTAAAACGCACGCTCGGCGTGTCCTGCAGCGGCACCCACGAACGCGCGTGGATGGCCTGCGACTGGCTGAACATGAAGGGCAGCTTCTTGCCCTCGGTCATCGACGGCTCCAGCCACTGCAGGCCCGAGGCGGTCGGCGCGGTGTGGTAGGTGATGCGCACGCTGGCCGGCTGGTCCGGGGTCTCGATGCTCAGCTTGCTGCCAAACACCTTGTCGGCCGGGGCCAGGGCGAACTGCAGCGGCGAGGCGGCGCCGTCGGCGGCCACGGCTTCGACCTTCTCAACGGTCAGCTCACGGGTATCGAGCAGCAGCTGCTTGGCAGCCTTGTCCTTCCACTCCAGCGTGTAGGTGGCGGTGCCGCCGATCTGCCTGGCGTCGAAATCGACCCTCAGGTCCAGCGCCAGGTCCTTGATGACCACCTTGTCCGGCTCGGCGTAGGAGCTTTCATCGTGACTGCGGCTAACGGAATTCACGGCGGCGGCGGGCTTCTGGGCGACGGGATCGACGGTGGGCGCGGCGGGTTCTTTGGCGCAACCGGCGACAAGCGCCACGGCCAGGGGCAGCATCAGGAACGGAGAACGCATCAGAGTGGAACCAGTTCAGGGAACAGCCGCCGATTTTAAACCCTAACCGGCGTACCCGATGCCGCAGTGCACCGTAGGAGCGGCCTTGGGCGCGAAGCTGGTAGCCCCTGAACCACCCACAGTCCTGCAATTGCAGCCAGCCTTGCGCCGCAAGGCCCCACCAGCTTCGCGCCCAAGGCCGCTCCTACCCAGATTGCGCCCAACAAAAAAGGCGGCCTGACGGCCGCCTTTCTGTTCCCACCAGCAGCAAACCTCAGAGCTTGTAGCCGGAATGGATCGACACGATACCGCCACTGAGGTTCTTGTAATGACAGCGGCCAAATCCGGCCTCGGTCATCATCGCCTTCAGCGTTTCCTGCGGCGGGTGCTTGCGGATGCTTTCGGCCAGGTACTTGTAGCTGTCACCGTCGCCACGCGCGAACAGCTTGCCCAGCGTCGGCAGCACCTTGAACGAATGGAAGTCATAGATCGGCTTGAACCAGTCCGCCGTCACTTCGGAGAACTCCAGCACGCGCGCCTGGCCGCCCACCTTCAGCACGCGGTACATCTCGCGCAGTGCGGCGTCCTTGTCGGTCACGTTGCGCAGGCCGAAGGAAATGGTCACCAGGTCAAAACTCTGGTCCGGGAACGGCAGCGCTTCGGCGTTGAGCTGCACCCATTCGAAGCCGGACACATGGCCGCGGTTGGTCAGCCGGTCACGGCCCACCGACAGCATGCCGGCGTTGATGTCGCCCAGCACCACGCTGCCTTCATCACCCAGGCGCTCCTTCAGCAGCACCGCGATGTCGCCGGTGCCGCCGGCCAGGTCCAGCGCGCGGTCGCCGGGCTTCACCTGCGCGGTGGCCACGAAGTAACGCTTCCACAACCGATGAATGCCCAGGCTCATCAAGTCGTTCATCAGGTCGTAGTTGTCGGCCACGGAGGTGAACACCTGGCCGACAAGCTTCTGCTTGTCCTTGGCCGGTACATCGCGGAAGCCGAAGTGGGTGGTGCCGCTCTTGTAGGGGGATTCGCTCATGGCGCCGATTATCGCACCGACGGCGCGCGGCGTCGTCGGTGCGACCAAACGCCGCAGCTATCATGCCCCCTGTAGCGGCGCCCCCGGCGCCTTGAGGAACCGCCATGATCACCACACCCGACTACCCCGCCCTGCTCGAAACCGCCATCGCGCAGGCCCGCCAGGGCTTGGCCGAAGGCGGCATCCCGATCGGCGCGGCGCTGTACCACAACGATGGCCGGCTGCTCGGCTGCGGCCACAACCGCCGCATCCAGGAGGACGACCCGTCCATCCACGGCGAAACCGATGCCTTCCGCAAGGCCGGCCGCCAGCGCGGCTACCGCAACACCATCA
This sequence comes from Stenotrophomonas sp. STEN056, assembly GCF_056759635.1. NCBI lineage: Bacteria > Pseudomonadati > Pseudomonadota > Gammaproteobacteria > Lysobacterales > Lysobacteraceae > Stenotrophomonas > Stenotrophomonas sp. STEN056. The sequence continues at coordinate 24,129 of NZ_JBRRDL010000022.1, read as the reverse complement.
TGGTCACCACGCTGGCGCCGTGCTGGTACTGCAGCGGGCTGGTGCGCCAGTTCAACATCGGCACGGTGGTGGTGGGCGAGTCCGTCAGCTTCGGCGGCGGCATCCACTGGCTGCGCGAGGCCGGGGTCAACGTCATTGATCTCAATGACAGCCGCTGCATCGAAATGATGGGGCGGTACATCGCCGAAAACCCCGATATCTGGAATGAAGACATCGGCGAATGACAAAAAATGACTGCAACAGGTCAATTTCATTCATAAAGTGAGACATCGGCAACCAAATCGTAAGAGTCGCGCGTTATGCTCCGTGCACAGGGGCTCTGCCATGGAGGTGAAGCTATGCAAACTATGGCCATTCAGAAAGGCAGTCGGCGGTCGTTGCAGGAAGCCAGCCACCGTCTGCGCAGGCATTACGACCGTTATCGCAGTTCCGCACCCTTCTGGGATGCTTACCAGCAGGTGCAACGGGAGTTGGTTGCCGCCTTTCCCGAACACCAGGCCGAAATGTGCAACCGCCTTGCGGTCTTCGCACAACGCCTGGGGGCGGTAGAGAAGGCGCAACTGCTGGAAACAGCCGATATCGACCCGTAACCGCGCGGTCAACGATGGTCAGCCATGAAAAAGCCGGGGCATGCCCCGGCTTTTTCATGGCTCCAGCAACGCCTGCCCTGCCTGGCCATGCCGGGCAGCGGCCGCTCACCGCTGCTTCAACGGCTCGCCCCAAAAAAAAACGCCGGGAAATGCCCGGCGTTTTCCGTTCACAAGGCCTGCGTTACTGCGGCAGGTCGCCGTTCTCGGCCAGTTGCTTGCGGTTGAACACGCGCTGCACCACCACGAAGAACAGTGGGATGAAGAACAGGCCCAGCAAGGTGCCGACGATCATGCCGCCCAGCACGCCGGTACCGATGGCGCGCTGCGCACCCGAACCGGCCCCGGAGGCGATGGCCAACGGCAGCACGCCCAGGCCGAACGCCAGCGAGGTCATGATGATCGGACGCAGGCGATCACGGACTGCATGCATCGTCGCCTCGATCACACCGGCGCCCTTCTCCAGGTGCTCCTTGGCGAACTCCACGATCAGGATGGCGTTCTTCGAGGTCAAACCCACGGTGGTCAACATCGCCACCTGGAAGTACACGTCACGCTCCATGCCGCGCATGGTGTTGGCCAGCACCGCACCCAGGATGCCCAGCGGCGCAACCATCAGCACCGAGGTCGGCACGCTCCAGCTCTCGTACAGCGCGGCAAGGCACAGGAACACGATCAACAGCGACAGCGTGTACAGCAGCGGTGTCTGCGAACCGGCTTCGCGCTCCTGGTAGGACACGGCGGTCCACTCGATGCTGAAGCCCGGCGGCAGCTGCTTGGCCAGCTTTTCCACTTCCAGCATCGCGTCACCCGAGGCCACGCCCGGCTTGGCTTCGCCCTGGATTTCCAGCGCCGAAACGCCGTTGTAGCGCTCCAGGCGCGGCGAACCATAGTCCCAACGCTGGCTGGCGAAGGCCGAGAACGGCACCATTTCGCCGACGTTGTTCTTCACCGTCCACAGGTTGAAGTCTTCCGGGTTCATGCGGAAGCCGTCGTCAGCCTGTACGTACACGCGCTTCACGCGGCCACGGTCGATGAAGTCATCGACGTAGCTCGAACCCCACGCGGTGGCCAGCGTGCTGTTGATCATGTCCAGCGACAGGCCATGCGCACCGGCCTTGGCCACGTCGATGTCCAGACGCAGCTGCGGGGTGTCGTCCAGGCCGTTCGGGCGCACATTGGCCAGCAGCTTGCTTTCACCAGCCAGGCCAAGCAACTGGTTGCGGGCATTGACCAGCGCGTCGTGGCCGGCACCGCTGTTGTCCTTCAGGAAGAAGGTGTAACCGGAGGCAATACCCAGCTCCGGCATGGCCGGCGGCGGGAAGGCGAAGATGAAGGCGTCCTTGATCTGGCCCAGTGCCGCCATCGCACGGCCGGTGACCGGGCCCACGCCCTGGTCAGCGCTGCGCTCGCTCCAGTCCTTGAGCTTGACGAAGGCCATGCCCGAGTTCTGGCCCATGCCCGCGAAGCTGAAGCCCTGCACCGAGAACACCGATTCCACGGCGTCGGCTTCGTTCTTCAGGAAGTGGTCTTCCAGCTTGTAGATCGACTCCAGCGTGCGTTCCTGGGTTGCGCCGACCGGCGCATTGACCAGCGCCATCAAGATGCCCTGGTCCTCATTGGGCAGGAACGAGCTGGGCAGGCGTACAAACAGCAGGCCCATCACCACCGACAGCGCCAGGAACACCGCCATGAAGCGGCCCGGGCGCATCAGGATGCCGCGCACGCCACGCTGGTAGGTGCCGCTGGTGCGGTCAAAGCCGTTGTTGAACCAGTTGAAGAAGCGACCGGACAGGCCCTTGTGCGCAACGTGATGCTCGCCCTTCTTCAGCGGCTTGAGCATGGTGGCGCACAGCGCCGGGGTCAGCACGATGGCGACCAGCACCGACAGCGCCATCGCCGACACAATCGTTGCCGAGAACTGCCGGTAGATCACGCCGGTGGAGCCGCTCATGAACGCCATCGGCACGAACACCGCCGACAGCACCAGGCCGATGCCGACCAGCGCGCCGGTGATCTGGCTCATGGATTTGCGCGTGGCTTCCAGCGGCGACAGCCCTTCCTCGGACATGATGCGCTCGACGTTCTCCACCACCACGATGGCGTCATCGACCAATAGGCCGATGGCCAGCACCATGGCGAACATGGTCAGCATGTTGATCGAGAAACCCAGCACCGCCAGGATGCCGAAGGTGCCCAGCAACACCACCGGCACGGCGATGGTCGGAATCAGCGTGGCGCGGAAGTTCTGCAGGAACAGGTACATCACCACGAACACCAGCACGATGGCCTCAAGCAGCGTCTTGACCACGCCCTTGATCGACACGCGCACGAACGGCGTGGTGTCGTACGGGATAACCGCCGTCATGCCGGCCGGGAAGTTGGCTTTCAACTCATCCAGCGTCTTGCTCACGCCTTCGGCCGTTTCCAGCGCGTTGGCGCCGGTGGCCAGGGTGATGGCCAGGCCCGAGGCCGGCTTGCCGTTGTAGCGGGTCACGAAGTCGTAGGTTTCCGCGCCCAGTTCGACACGGGCGACGTCGCCCAGCTTCAACGTGGAGCCATCGGTTTCGGTACGCAGCACGATGTTGCGGAACTGCTCCGGCGTCTGCAGGCGGTCCTGCGCATTGATGGTGGCATTGAGCTGCTGGCCCTTGATGGCCGGCGCGCCGCCCAACTGGCCCACCGCAACCTGCGCGTTCTGCGCCCTGACCGCGGCGGTGACTTCGTCAACGGACACCTTGTAGGTCTGCAGCTTGGTCGGATCCAGCCAAATGCGCATGGCGTACTTGCCACCAAACACCTGGATCGAACCCACGCCCGGCACACGGCTCAGCGGATCGACGACATTGGAGCCGACGTAGTCGGAGATGTCGTTCTCGTTCATGCTGCCGTCTTCGGAGACAAAGCCCAGCACGTTGAGGAAGCCCGAGCTGGACTTGGCCACATTGATGCCCTGGCGCTGCACTTCCTGCGGCAGCAACGGCATGGCCAGCTGCAGCTTGTTCTGCACCTGCACCTGGGCGATGTCCGAGTTGGTGCCGCTCTCGAAGGTCAGGGTGATGCTGGCCTGGCCGTTGGAGGAGCTGTTGGACGAGAAGTACATCAGGCCATCCAGGCCCTTCATGTTCTGCTCGATGATCTGCGTCACCGAATCCTCGACCACCTTGGCCGAAGCACCCGGGTAGTTGGCGGTAATGGACACCGCCGGCGGCGCGACCTCGGGATACATCGAGATCGGCAGCTTGAGCATTGCCAGCGCGCCGGCAAGCATGATGATGATGGCGATGACCCACGCAAAGATGGGCCGGTCGATAAAGAAGCGAGCCATGGAGTTCTCCGCTTACTGCTTTTCAGCCGGCGCCGCCGCGGCGGGCGCGGCAGCAGCAGGCTTGGCGGCTGGCGCACCCTTTTCGGTGGCCTGTACCGGCATGCCCGGGCCGATCTTCTGCAGGCCTTCGACGATGACCTTGTCGCCAGCGTTCAAACCGCCCTCAACCAGCCACTTGTCGCCGATGGTGCGGCTGACCGTAACCGGACGCACTGCGACCTTGCCTTCGGCATCGACCACCATTGCGCTGGTATCACCCTTCGGGTCACGCGCGATGCCCTGCATCGGCACCAGCAGTGCATTGGGGCGCACGCCACTGCCCAGCACCGCACGCACGAACATGCCCGGCATCAACACCTGCTCGGGGTTTTCCACGCGCACGCGCAGCGCATAGCTGCCGGTGGACGGGTCGACGCTGACTTCGGAGAACTCCAGCGTGCCCTTGTGGGCAAAGGTGCTGCCGTCTTCCAGCAGGATGTCCACCGGCAGCTCGGAAGCACCTTCCAGGCGGCCGGCAGCCAGTTCACGGCGCAGTTGCAGCAGCTCGGCCGAGGACTGGGTGACGTCGATGTAGATCGGATCAAGCTGGTTGATGGTGGCCAGCGCCGCGGCCTGGCCCGCGCTGACCAGCGCGCCCTGGGTGACCGAGGACTTGCCGATCTGGCCGCTGATGGGCGCGGTGATGCGGGCATAGCCCAGCGTCACGTTGGCTGCATCCAGCGATGCGCGGGCGGCCAGCACGTCGGCTTCGGCCTGCTTCCACGCGGCCTGCGCGCTTTCGTCGTCCTGCAGGCTGATGACCTTGCTCTTGACCAGCTCGCTGCTGCGGCGCGCGGCCAGGCGTGCGGCGCTGGCAGTAGCCTCGGCCCGTGCCAGCTGCGCGCGGGCGCTGTTGGCCTGGGCGCGGTAGGCGGCATCATCAAGCTGATACAGCGGCTGGCCTTCCTTCACCAGGCCACCCTCGGTGAACAGGCGCTTGGCGACAATGCCACTGACCTGCGGGCGGACTTCAGCCACCTGGTAGCTGTTGGCGCGGCCGGCGAGTTCACGCGTCAAGGTGACCGACTCCGGCTTCAGGGTCACCACCGTGACCTGGCCCGGGCCGTCCTGCGGCGGCGCTTCACCGCCTTTGCATGCGACCAGTGCAACGGTTAGAGCAAGGGAAAGTGCGAGGACACGGCAGTTGCTGATTCGGGACATGGGAAGGCTCGAAAAGGAAAATAACGCTCGCAGGACCAAGGGGCTACTGCTGCCCCAGCCGTAGGAAAACTGTACGCATACGCTACGGATACAGCATGAGCGTCGCCACCACAAACACAGCCCGGCCTTCCTGCGAAGCAAGCCGCGAAAATATACATACATGCACGGATGTTTGTAAACGGCTACAATTCGGCTCGGTTCATCCAGCATTTGCACAACGCAATGGCCAGAAAAACCAAAGAAGAAGCGCAAGCCACCCGCGAAGGCATCCTTGATGCCGCCCTGGCGTGCTTCCACGAAGCCGGCGTGGCCAGCACCTCGCTGGCGGCCATTGGCGAGCGCGCGGGATACTCCCGCGGCGCCGTCTACTGGCACTTCAAAAACAAGACCGAAGTGCTTGAAGCCATCATCCAGCGCGAGCGCATCCCCTTCATCAAGCGCCTGCACCGCACCTACTCGCCCCACCGCAACACGCCGGTGCTGGACCTGCGCTCATCGATGCTGGTGTCCGTCAGTGAGCTGGCCAACGAACCCCGGCTGCGCAACATGATGGAAATCATGCTGCGCAACGACTTGTCCGCTGAAAGCCAGGCCATGCAGAAACTGCAGCACGACAGCCTGGACGAGGAGCTGTCCATCTTCCGCCGCGTGCTGGAGCGCGCCCAGGCACTGGGACAGCTGCGTGACAACGTGGATGCCGGCACCGCCGCGCGCATCCTGTATGCCGGACTCACCGGCGTGCTCTACAGCGCGATGATGGAGCCCAAGCATTTCGAGCTGGAGCGCGACAACCTGGAAACCATGGACGCGCTGCTTTCCTACTACGTAAAGCCGGGCGTGTTCACCCCGGGCGATCCGCCGTCCCCCCTGCCGCCACCGGAAGCCGACGAGGCCGACTGAATCCGGCCCTGATCGCAGAGAGCCCCCAGCAACCAAGCATTGCGATGGGGAACAAGGCAACTACACCCCTCCCCAGCCCTCCCCTTCGCCATGCGAAAGGGAGGGGGCGGTGCATGCAGTTCGATCAGATGGCAGCGCCGCCGCTTTTCCCCCTCCCTTGCGTAGCAGGGAAGGGCTGGGGAGGGGTGCCGTCGGATGCGCACCAACAGACGAAAACCAGCAACAAGCCCCGCCCCTGCACGCTCCCCCAAAAATTCAAAAAAAAAACGGCAGCACCGTAGTGCTGCCGCTCGCGTCAATCAGACACGCATGAATTACAGGATGTAACGGCTCAGGTCCGGGTCCTGCACCAGTTCACCCAGGTGCTTGTCCACATAGGCCTGGTCGATGCTGATGGTTTCACCATCGCGGTCCGGGGCTTCATAACTGAGCGAATCCAGCAGCCGCTCCAATACCGTGTGCAGGCGGCGTGCGCCGATGTTTTCCTGCCGCTCGTTCACCTGGAACGCAATCTCGCCCAGACGGTCCACCGCTTCGCCGGTGAAGCTCACCTTGACGCCTTCGGTCGCCAGCAGTGCTTCGTACTGCTTGGTCAACGCGGCCTTCGGCTCGGTGAGGATGCGCACGAAATCCTGCTTGCTCAGCGCACCCAGTTCCACGCGGATCGGGAAGCGGCCCTGCAGCTCCGGGATCAGGTCGCTGGGCTTGGCCAGGTGGAACGCGCCGGAAGCGATGAACAGGATGTGGTCGGTCTTGATCGTGCCGTACTTGGTCGACACGTTGGAGCCTTCCACCAGCGGCAGCAGATCGCGCTGCACGCCTTCGCGGGAGACATCGCCACCGCCGACGTTGTCACCGCGCTTGGCAACCTTGTCGATCTCGTCGATGAACACGATACCGTGCTGCTCGCAGGCTTCGACCGCGGCACTGCGGATGTCGTCCTCGTTGACCAGCTTGCCGGCCTCTTCCTCGATCAACAGCGGGCGTGCGGCCTTGATCGTCAGCGTGCGCTTGTTCGACTTGCTGCCGCCCAGGTTGGCGAACATCGACTTGAGCTGCTGGCCCATTTCCTCCATGCCCGGCGGGGTCATGATGTCCATGCTGACGTTGGCGGCGATTTCCAGCTCGATCTCGCGCTCGTCCAGCTCACCGGCGCGCAGCATGCGGCGGAACTTGATGCGGGTTTCATTGTCGGCGGCGGAGGGTTCATTCCGCGCGGCTTCGGCATCAAAACCGATGCCCACGCTGCGCCGCGGCAGCAAGGCATCGAGGATGCGGTCTTCGGCCTTTTCCTCGGCCTGCGTGCGCACGCGCACCTTGGCCTGCTCGCGGTACAGCTTGACCGCCGTATCGGCCAGGTCGCGGATGATCTGCTCCACGTCCTTGCCGACGTAGCCCACCTCGGTGAAGCGCGTGGCTTCCACCTTCACGAACGGCGCATTGGCCAGCGTGGCCAGGCGGCGCGCGATCTCGGTCTTGCCGACGCCGGTCGGGCCGATCATCAGGATGTTCTTGGGCATCACCTCGTTGCGCAGCTCGGCCGGCAACTGCATGCGGCGCCAGCGGTTGCGCAGTGCGATGGCAACCGCGCGCTTGGCATCGTGCTGGCCAACGATGTGGCGATCCAGCTCCTGCACGATCTCGCGCGGGGTCATGGTGGCGGAAGAGACTTCGATCTTGTGGTTCATGGGGTACTCGCAGTCGTTGGCCGAAGTGCTCAGAGCTCTTCAACCACCACATTGGTGTTGGTGTAGATGCAGATGCCGCCGGCAATGTTGATCGCCTCGGTGGCCACGCCACGCGCATCCAGATCGGTGTGCTTGAGCAGCGCACGCGCGGCGCTCAGCGCATAGGAACCACCCGAGCCGATGGCGATGATGCCGTCTTCGGGCTCGATCACATCGCCGGTGCCGCTGATGATCAGCGAGGTTTCCTTGTCGGCCACGGCGAGCAGGGCTTCGAGCTTGCCGTAGCGGCGGTCGGTACGCCAATCCTTGGCCAGCTCGACGGCGGCGCGGGTCAACTGGCCGTGCTTTTCGAGCTTGGCCTCGAACAACTCGAACAGGGTGAAGGCGTCAGCCGCTGCACCGGCAAAACCTGCGAGCACCTGGCCATCACGGCCAAGTCTGCGCACCTTGCGCGCATTGCCCTTCATCACCGTGTGGCCCAGCGTGACCTGGCCGTCGCCGGCAATCGCCACATGCTCGCCGCGACGGATGCAGCAGATGGTGGTGGCGTGGAAAACATTCGGGTTCTGACTGGGGTCCATACGGCCTCCGGGATACTGTTCACCGGAGATGGGGACAGCCCCCTTTCCGATCAAGCCTGCCGGTGACAGCGGGCGTTCAGGTCTGCGGGGGGAATCGGGAATGGGGAATGGGGAGTCGCAAAGGCAAAGGCAACTGCGCGGCTGCGCCGCCTCCCCTCTCCTGCCTTCGGCATCCTCTCCCACAAGGGGAGAGGCGGACAGCTACAGCAACAGCAACGGCCACAGCCAAAACGGCGACGGCGACGGCGACGGCGACGGCGACGGCGACGGCGACGGTATGGTGCGTCACGAGGACAGTGCGCTGCCCGGCAAAGTCCTCAACGCGGGTATCTCCGCGACAAGCACTACAGCTTGGCGCGATTGGGATGCTCCTGGTCCGGCTCGATGCCCCACGCCTCGTACCAATCCTCGCCCTGCGTCTCGATCGGATGCTGCGTGCGCCCCGAACCGTTGCCGCAAATCAGCGCCTCGGCCGCGCAATAGCGGTCGCAGCCCCAGCAGATGCGCTCGGGATGTTTGGGCTTGAGCGGGAATGGCTTGGCCAATTCGATGCCTCCACGAATGGCCCGAACAATGCACCCCCTCACTTGCCCGCGCCCTGATGCAAGTCAATTCCAGAGCAATTGCGTCACCGGAATCAGGCTGTTCAGCAACCGATATCCGGCATGCCAATAGCAATCACGGCTGCGCGCGACGAACGGCTCAGGACTTGCGCTTGGCGCGTGGGTGCGCAGCGTCGTACACCTTGGCCAGATGCTGGAAATCCAGGTGTGTGTAGATCTGCGTGGTCGCGATATCCGCGTGCCCCAGCAGTTCCTGCACGCCACGCAGGTCGCCGGACGATTCCAGGATATGGCTGGCGAAACTGTGCCGCAGCATGTGCGGGTGGACGTTCTTGAACAGCCCCTGGCGTTGCGCCAGCTGCTTGATGCGGATCTGCACGGCGCGCTGGCTGATCGGCCCACCGCCGCGTCCCGGAAATACCGGCTTGTCGCCCGTGCCGCCACTTTCCCTGCGCCACTCCTGCAATGCCTGCATTGCATGCGAACCCACCGGCACGGTGCGCTCGCGGTTGCCCTTGCCGTGCACCAGCACGATGCCGCTGGCGGTATCCAGGTCGCGCCAACGCATGGCGCACAGTTCACTCAGGCGCAGGCCCGAGGAATAGAACAGCTCCAACAGCGCGCGGTCGCGCAGGCCCAGCGGTGCGTCGGTGGGCAGTTCCACCAGTTGCACGGCTTCGTCGGCGTCCAGCACCTGCGGCAGTTTGCGCGGGGCCTTGGGCGCGCGCAGGCCGGCGGCGGGGCTGGTGTCGATGACGTTGTTCTTCAGCAGCCAGGCGTAGAAGCTGCGGCAGGCGGACAACCGGCGCTGCAGACTCTTGGGTGACAAGCCGCGCCGGTGCTCGGCCGCGATGAAATCGCGCAGTTGGTCGCCTGCCAAGGCCTGCGAATCGGCAACCCCGTTGCCCTCGCACCAAAGCGACAGCGCAGCGAGATCCCGCTGGTAGGCATCCAGCGTATGCGCCGACATGCGGCGCTCCACCTGCAGATACGACAGGAATGCCTGGACGGCGCTCATCGCCGTACTGCTCCGCTCACGCGCTGCGGAAGCGCTGCAGCCCGGCCGCCAGCGACTCGCCCATCATGCGCAGGAACAGCGTGCCCATGCCCGGGTAGAAGCGGTTGGAGTCGTGGCTGCCCACGGCGATCAGGCCCACGCCCGGCAATGGCAGCAACGCGGTGGACGACACCTCGCCCACGCGATCGCCGTACAGCAGCGTGTTTTTTTCCGGCTGCAGGCGGCCGCAGATCGGCTCGCCGTCCTGCAGGCAATCGTGGAATGCGGCCAGGCGCGGGTCGTCCTGGGCAATGACCTGCAGCCACGGCGCTTCGGCCAGCTCCGGCACCTCGTGGAAGGAAACGATGCGCACCAGATCGCCCGCAAAGTCTTCTTCCAGCGACGCGGCCATGGCCCGCAGCGTGTCGGCGGCACTGGTCTGCCGCATCAATGCCAGGGTCAGCTGGTGCGTGCGTACGGCAAGGCGCTCGTTGATCTGCGCATTGCTGCCGAGGTCGGCCAGGCGCCGCGACAACTCACGATTCTTGTCGCGCAGCACTTCCAGCTGGTAGCTGGCCAGTGAAGCGGTCGGGCCGTCATCGCGCGGCACCACCAGGGTGAGTGCCAGATCGGGAAACTGCTTGAGGAAGCCCGGGTGACGACGCAGCCACGCGGCCACTTCATGGGCACCGATTTTCTCTGCGGTCTCGTTCATCCCATCCACTCTCCGTCGAAAACGAATGCTGCCGGCCCCGACATCACGATGGCGGACTGGTCATCCGGCCACTGGATGCGCAGGTCGCCGCCCGGCAGCGAGATCAACGCATCACGCTGCAGGCGGCCGCGCCGCATCAGCACCACGGCCGCGGCACAGGCACCGCTGCCGCAGGCCAGTGTCTCGCCGACACCGCGCTCGAAGACACGCAGTTTGATGTGCCCGCTGTCGAGCAATTGTGCAAAGCCCACATTCACCGACTCCGGGAACGAGGCGTGCTGCTGCAGCAGCGAACCGACCCGCTCCACCGGCGCCGCATCGATCAGGCCCACTTCCAGCACCGCGTGCGGGTTGCCCATCGACACTGCGCCAAAGCGCACGTTCTCGCCCTGCAGCGACAACGCATATTCCTCACGCGCACGTGGGAAACCCATCAGCGGAATCTGCGCGGGTTCGAAATCCGGCTTGCCCATGGTCACCGCATACTGATCGTCGGCCAGACGCCGCACCGCATGCGTGCGCAACGGACTGTCGATCACGAATTCATCGCCCTGCACCACGCCATCGCGCACCAGCCAGGCCGCCACGCAGCGCGCGCCGTTGCCGCATTGTTGCGAGGTGGAGCCATCGGAGTTCCAGATACGGTAGGAAGCCACCGAGCCTTCCTCGCGCGACGCCTCGATGGTCAATATCTGGTCGCAGCCCACGCCGCGATGGCGGTCAGCGAGCTTCGCGGCCAGGGCCGCGCCCGGCGGCGGTGTGCCATCACGCAGATCCAGCACCACGAAATCATTGCCGGCACCATGCATCTTGGTGAAACGCAGGTGCCCCGAAGCCGACTTACCCATGGATGTTGGAAGCATCGTCGGCCGGCTGTGTTTCGGCATCGTCCTTGGAATCCACCGGCGTTGCCGGGGTGTCCTCGGCGGGTGCGGCATCATCCGGCTCGACCTCCTGCTCCTCGATCGGCACCGGCTTCTGCGGCATGACCAGCGGCCCCTTGTTGCCGCACGCAGTGAGGGCCAGCAGCGCGCAGGCCACCGGAATGAGCATCAGGGAACGGGACGTCGTGTTCATGCGCGAAGTATAGCCACTGGACACTAAAGTCCGGTGGCGGCGCGCTGTTCAGCTGCCCGGTGGCGGCAATGGCCGCATCCACAGCCACAGGCACACGCAGGCCATGATGCTGATTGAGGTCCACTTCACCCAGGCCAGCGGGACACACCACAGGGTGATCAGGGCGCAGGCCAGCATGGTCAGGCTGGCCATCCATTTGCCCTTGCGGCTCACCGCGCCGTGCGCGCGCCAGTTGACGATGGACGGGCCGAAGCGCGGGTGCGTCACCAGCCAGGTATGCAGCCGCTCCGAACCGCGCGAGGCCGCCCAGGCCGAGATCAGCACGAACACCGTGGTCGGCAGGCCCGGCACGAAGATGCCGACAATGCCAACGCCCAGGCTCACATAAGCCAGCAGCCACCACGCCCAGCGCAGGCGCGGTGGGCGGGGTTCAGGCGATTGCGGAGACCCTGGCATGCGCGCGCCGCTCGGTCAGTGCGCCACGCCCAGCTGCGACAACACGAAGGCGAAGGATTCGGCCTGTTCCTTGTAGCGCTGGAAACGGCCCGACTTGCCACCGTGGCCGGCTTCCATGTTGGTGCGGAACACGATCGGCAGGCTGCCGGTATTGACGTCGCGCAGGCGCGCCACCCACTTGGCCGGCTCCCAGTACTGCACCTGCGAATCCCACAGGCCGGTGCCGACGAACAGCGACGGATACGCCTGCGCGGTGACGTTGTCATACGGCGAGTAGCTGAGCATGTAGTCGTAGTACGGCTTCTGCTCGGGGTTGCCCCACTCGTCGTACTCATTGGTGGTGAGCGGGATGCTGGCGTCGAGCATGGTGGTGACCACGTCCACGAACGGCACCTGCGCGACCATCACGCGGTAATCGGCCGGCGCCTGGTTGGCGACCGCGCCCATCAGCAGGCCACCGGCACTGCCACCGGAAGCGGCCACGCGGTCCTTGGCGGCATAGCCCTGTGCGACCAGCGCGCGGGTAACGTCGACGAAATCGTTGAAGGTGTTCTGCTTGTGCAGCAGCTTGCCGTCTTCGTACCAGTTGCGGCCCATTTCCTCGCCGCCACGGATATGGGCGATGGCGTAGACCACGCCGCGGTCGAGCAGGCTGACCACGCTCTGGTTGAAGCCCGGGTCCATCGACATGCCATAGCTGCCGTAGGCGTACTGGTACAGCGCGGCCGTACCGTCCTTCTTGAAGCCCTTCTTGTAGACCAGCGACACCGGCACCTTGGCGCCGTCACGTGCGCTCACCCAGACGCGCTCGGTCTGGTACAGCGACGGGTCGTAGCCGATCACCGGCTGCTGCTTGAGCTGGCGGCGTTCGCCGGTCTTGACGTTGAGCTCGTAGGTGGTGGCCGGCGTGGTCAGCGAGGTGTAGCTGTAACGCAGCCACTCGGTGTCCGGCTCGGCATTGACCGACAGGCCCATCGAGTAGACCGGCTCGTCGGCCTTGACGAACTCGCTGTGGCCGTCGGCGAACAGCAGGCGCACGCGCTCCAGTGCCTCGGCGCGCTCGGCGATGGCGGTGTAGCCGTCAAACAGCTCAAAGCCTTCGACCAGCACCTGCGGGTCGTGCGCAACCCAGTCCTGCCACTGTTTGCGGCTGGTGGCGCCTTCCGGCGCGGTGACCAGCTTGAAGTTCTTGGCACCGCCGGCGTTGGTGCGGATCACCCAGCGGCCATCGAAATGGTCGGCGTCGTATTCCACGTCGCGCTCGCGCGGCGCCAGCACGGTGAACTCACCCGGGTTGGCAGCCGAGGTGTAGCGCAGTTCGGAGGATACGGTGCTGTCCACGCCGATGGTGATGTAGCGGTCGTCACGGGTACGGCCGATGCCCATGTAGAAGCTGTCGTCCTTCTCTTCGTAGACCACCACATCAGCGCTGGCCGGCGTACCCAGCACGTGCTTCTTGACGCGCACGGTGAGCAGGGTTTCCGGGTCGTTTTCGACGTAGAACAGGGTGCGGTTGTCGTCGGCCCACACCACATTGGCCGACACGCCTTCGATCACGTCGTCCAGCAGCTTGCCGGTTTCCAGGTCCTTGAAGCGGATGCTGTACTGGCGGCGGCCGACGCCGTCTTCGGCATAGGCCAGCAGGCGGTTGTCACGGCTGATGTCCATGTCGCTGACCGCGTAATAACCCTTGCCCTCGGCCAGGGTGTTGAGGTCCAGCAGCACTTCTTCCGGCGCCTGCATGTCGCCCTTGCGGCGCGCGTGGATGGGGTAATCCTTGCCGGTTTCGTAACGGGTGTAATACCAGTAGCCGCGCTCGCGGTAGGGCACGCTGGCATCGTCCTGCTTGATGCGGCCGACGATCTCGGCATACAGCGCGTCCTGCAGCGGCTTGAGCGGCGCCATCAAGGTATCGGTATAGGCGTTCTCGGCATTGAGATACGCCAGCATGTCCGGGTTCTCACGCTTGTCATCGCGCAGCCAGTAGTACTCGTCCTGGCGTTCGGCACCGAAGGGGGCCTTGACCGTATGCGGGTGCTTGGCGGCATCAGGTGGCGTGGGCGTTGCGGCAACGGCGGTGTTCATCATCAGACTGGCTACCAACAGGCAAAGGGCAGGTTTCACGGAGAGGCTCCCATCGTCAGGAGCGACGCCCCCGCACAAGCCCACAGTGTGCCATGCCCGGACTGGGCCAATCGAGACACGCATGCGCCCTTGGTCGCAATGCCGTCGCCATCGCCCCGCCCTATGATGCAGCGATGAACACGTCCATCCCCACGCCGTCCGGCTACAGCCGCCGCAGCCACGAGATCGCACCTTTCCATGTCATGTCCCTGCTCGCCCGCGCCAATGCGCTGGAGCAGGCCGGCCATGATGTGATCCACCTGGAAATCGGCGAACCCGATTTCACCACCGCCGCCCCCATCGTGCGTGCCGGCCAGGCCGCACTCGGCGCAGGCCACACCCGCTACACCGCCGCCCGCGGCTTGCCGGCGCTGCGCCAGGCCATCGCCAGTTTCTATCGCGACCGCTACCAGCTTGATATCGACCCCGAGCGCATCCTGGTCACCCCCGGCGGCTCCGGCGCCCTGCTGCTGGCTTCCAGCCTGCTGGTGGACCCGGGCAAACACTGGCTGCTGGCCGACCCGGGTTATCCGTGCAACCGCCATTTCCTGCGTTTGGTCGAAGGCGCGGCACAACTGGTGCCGGTTGGCCCGGGCAACAGCTACCAGCTCACCCCGGCGCTGATCGAACAACACTGGAACAGCAACAGCGTCGGCGCCCTGGTTGCCTCGCCCGCCAACCCGACCGGCACCACGCTGGATGCCGGCCAGTTGGCCGCGCTGTCGGCGTCACTGAAAGCGCGTGGCGGGCACCTGGTGGTGGACGAGATCTATCACGGCCTGACCTACGGTTTCGACGCCCCCAGCGTGCTGGAAGTGGACGATGAAGCCTTCGTGCTGAACAGTTTTTCCAAGTATTTCGGCATGACCGGCTGGCGCCTGGGCTGGCTGGTGGCACCGCCGGCGGCAGTGCCGGAGTTGGAGAAACTTGCCCAGAACCTGTACATCAGCGCGCCGTCGATGGCCCAGCATGCGGCACTGGCGTGCTTCGAGCCGGAGACCATTGCCATCTTCGAGCAACGCCGCGCGCAGTTCCGCCAGCGCCGCGACTACCTGTTGCCGGCATTGCGCGAACTCGGCTTCCGCATCGACGTGGAGCCACAGGGCGCGTTCTACCTGTACTGCGACGTGAGTGCATTCACCGATGATGCGCAGGCGTTCTGTGCGCACTTCCTTGAGACCGAGCATGTGGCGTTTACGCCGGGTCTGGATTTCGGCAATTACCGCGCCAACCAGCATGTGCGCATTGCCTATACGCAGGACGTGGCGCGGCTGCAGGAGGCGGTGATGCGGATTGGGCGGGGCTTGGGAAGTTGGAAGCGCAAGTGAGTTGCTGAGGTGTTGGATTGTGAAGACGCAGAGGTGCTCAGCTGTTCCCTTCTCCCCTTGCGGGAGAAGGTGCCCGCAGGGCGGAAGAGGGGGAGCTTTCTAGCTTTGACGCTGGATGCAATCTCACTAATTCACTTCCAAAACTCCGCCGCCCCCTCTCCCCAACCCCTCTCCCTCGAGGGGAGAGGGGCTTAAACAGAGCAAAAACAAACGCCACCTTTCGGTGGCGTTTGTTTTGCGTCACTTCAAACCAGGCATCACTTCTTGCTCAGCTGTTCCCACAGGAAGCTGTATGCCAATGCCGACATATGCGCGGCCTGTGCGTTGTTGGCTGCACCGCCGTGGCCACCTTCGATGTTCTCGTAGTAGGTCACGTCCTTGCCGGCGTCGATCATCTTGGCCGCCATCTTGCGGGCATGGCCCGGATGCACGCGGTCATCGCGGGTGGAGGTGGTGAACAGCACCGGCGGGTAGCTCTTGGCCGGGTCGAACAGGTGGTACGGGGAGAAGGTCTTGATGAAGTCCCAGTCGGCCGTGTCCGGGTTGCCGTACTCGGCCATCCACGAGGCGCCGGCCAGCAGGTGGCTGTAACGCTTCATGTCCAGCAGCGGAACCTGCACCACCACCGCACCAAACAGCTCCGGGTACTGAGTCAGCATGTTGCCGGTCAACAGGCCGCCATTGCTGCCGCCCTGCACACCCAGGTGCCTGGCCGAGGTGATGTCGCGGGTGATCAGGTCCTGCGCCACCGCAGCCATGTCTTCATAGGCCTTGTGGCGGTTCTGCTTCAACGCGGCCTGGTGCCAGCGCGGGCCATACTCGCCACCGCCACGGATGTTGGCCACGACGTACACGCCGCCCTTGTCCAGCCACGCGCGGCCCATGCCGCCGGAATAACCCGGGGTCAGCGAAATCTCGAAACCACCGTAGCCGTACAGCAGCGTCGGGTTGGAACCGTCCAGCTTCATCGCCTTGTCGTGCACCACGAAGTACGGCACGCGGGTGCCGTCCTTGCTGGTGGCGAAGTGCTGCTCGATCACCTTGCCGCTGGCGTCGAAGAACGCCGGCATGCTTTTGAGCACTTCCGGCTGCTGGCCGATCTCGGCCAGGGAGAGGGTGGTCGGGGTCAGGTAGTCGGTGACGGTCATCCACACCGCATCGCTTTCATCGGCATCCACCGCACCCACGCCAATCGTGCCGAACGCCGGTGCGCCGGTGAATTCGCTGGTGGTCCAGCCGTTGGCGCCATGGGTCAGCACCTGCAGGCGGTTCTTTACGTCGTCCAGCACGTTCAGCACCACGTGCGAGTTGGTCCAGGTGGTGCCGGCCAGCGAGGTGGTATCGGTCGGCGCGAACAGCACGTCGAACTCACGCTTGCCGGCCATGAAGTCGTCGAACTTCGTGGCCAGCAGCGAACCGGCGGTGTAGGTCTTGCCGCCCACGGTCCACGGCTCGCGCAGCTCCAGGGTCAGCCATTCGCGGCGCACGCCCTTCTCGGCCGAATTGGGCGCATCCACCTTGGTCAACTTGCCGTCGGCGCCGAGCACGAACAGCTCGTTGTTGTAGAAGGCGATGGTGCGGCTGACGAAGTTGCGTTCAAAACCAGGCGTATCGTCGTGCATCGCCGCGATGTACATGTCCTCCGGCTTGCCTTCGTACACAGTGGTGGCCGCGGACATCGGCGTGCCGCGACGCCACTGCTTGACCACGCGCGGGTAGCCGGAGGTGGTCATCGAACCATCGCCGAAATCGGTGTAGACAAAGACGTTGTCCTGGTCGATCCAGCCCAGCCCGCCCTTGGCTTCCGGGCGGAAGAAGCCGTCCTTGATCCAGGCCTTCTGCGTCAGGTCGAACTCGCGGGTGACGTCGGCGTCGGCGCCACCACGCGAGAGCGCGATCAGGCAGCGGGTGTATTCCGGGCGCAGGCAGTTGGCGCCGTGCCACACCCAGTTCTCGCCCTCGACCTTGTTCAGCGCGTCCAGGTCGAGCACGGTTTCCCACAGCGGCTCGGCCTTGCGGTATTCCACCAGCGTGGTGCGGCGCCAGATGCCGCGCTCATGCTGCTTGTCCTTCCAGAAGTTGTAGTAGTAATCGCCGATCTTCTGCACACCCGGGATCTTGGCGTCCGAATCCAGCACCTCGCGGATGCCGGCCTCCATCTGCTTGAACTGTGCGCTCTGCGCCAGGCGGCCTTCGGACTCGGCATTGCGTTCCTTGACCCAGCCCAGCTGTTTCTCGCCGGTGACATCTTCCAGCCAGGCGTAGGTGTCCCTGGGGGCGTCAGCGGCCATGGCGGCACTGGCCAGGCCGGAGGAAAGCAGGCCTGCCATCAGGCAGGCGGAGGTGATTCGGGACATGTTGGCTCCATGCGGACATAGGCCGCAAACGCTAGCACAGGCACGCGCTTGCGCCCCCTGTCGAAGGTCAGGCGGCCTGCGACCCGCGCCAGCGTGCAGGGCGGCGCGCACGTCGCGCCTGCGGGCCACGCCGGCGCTGCCCGGCCTTGCGGTTGCGCCAGGCGGCCGGCAAACGGAAACGGTACAAGGCCCACCACGCCGCCAGCGGCATGCCCACCAGCCACAGCGGCAGCCAGCCGATCCAGGTGCTGTAACCACGTGCGGCCGGCCACACCAGCACCAGCGCCAGCCCTGCCAGCGCAACTTGCCTGACGCAGCGCAGCACCCGGGGATCGGGCGCGTAATCGTGCGCAGGACGGTACGACGGTGCGGACGGCTTGGACATGACGTTCTCCGGCAACATGGATGTGATGGACTGCATCCTCATCGCCCCGCATCTCACAGACTGCGACCTGCCATTGACGCGCCCATCGCCGCCCGTCGAACATGCTGCCGTCACTACTCACTGGCGCTCCAACCCGTAATGCGACCAATTCCTGCGTTTCTGTCCGCCCTGCTGTTGAGCCTGTCCCTGCCACTGGCACCTGCCCACGCGCAGGAAGCCCCCGCCGCCACGCCGATCGTGGAAGGCAACGCCGATGGCCCGGTGGACCTGCAGCGCTTCATGGGCCGCTGGTATGTGATTGGCCGGGTACCCAATTTCGTCGAGCGCGGCCATGTAGCCAGCGTCAACACCTACACGCTGCGCGAGGACGACAAGGTCAGCATCAACTATCAGTTCCGCGAAGGTTTCAGCGAGCCGACCGAGGAACTGAGCATCCGCGCCAAGGTGGACGACGACAGCGGCAATCGCCGCTGGCGCACCTGGTTCTACCGCGTGGTGCCCACGCATTCCCGGATACTGGAAGTGGCGCCGGACTATTCCTGGGCGCTGATCGGCTACCCGGGCCGTGAGATGGCCTGGATCTTCGCCCGCGAGCCGGACATGGACAACGCCCTGTACCGCCAACTGGCCCAACGCCTGCGCGACAAGTACGACGTCAACACCGACAAGCTCAAGCGCGTGCCGCAACACCCCGAACAGGTCGGCCGCCTGGGCTTTGAAGTCCCCAACAAGAAGTAATGCGGCCGGCCTGGATCCGCCGGGAACAAGCACCACGGTGGTGTCCGCGCAAGGCGCGGCTCCCCGCTCACCTCACCTAATTGCCGTGGCCCGGGAAAGCGCAGTGCGCCCGGGCGCGCATCGAACCCATGTGTTGCAGTTGAGGGCGACAGGTTCAGCCCAGGCGCGTCTCGCGTACCCGGCCATCAGCCCCACGCCGGCTCAGTGAAAGGTTGAATGCGCAGGCCGCTGCACGGTTGCCCGTGCCGGGCCCAGTTCGCTCACCGCGGTATTTCCACCTTCAGTCGTAATTGCTCAGTGCCAGCGACAACAGGGCCTTGGCCTGCTCGCGCAGGGATTGCGGCTCAACGATTTCCGCATCCGAGCCGTAATGCAGCACGTCCATCAGCAGCTCGCGCGAGACGCTGTACGGCACTTTCAGTTCATAGCGGCCATCGGCCAGGAAACGGCCCTGCTGCTTGGAATGCCAATGTTCGTCAGCCACCCAGCGCGCGGCCTTGGCGCTGAACACGATGGTGGCCCAGCCCTTGGGCGCGCCGGAGAAAATGCCGTAGCTGGCGGCCAGTTGTTCATCAAGCTCGGTATCGGGCACATCGCGCGATGGCTGGTCGAGCAGGCGCGCCTGATGAATACGGTCCACCGCGAAACTGCGCACCGCGTCGCGGGTGTGATCCCACGCATCGAGATACCAGTTGTCCCGGTAATGGGTGATCCGCTGCGGGGACACCGTGCGGCGGGTGGCTTCATCGGTGGAGCGCGCCCGGTATTCAAAGGACAGCTGCTTGCGCTCCAGCACGCCGGAAGCGACGGTGCGGAAACTGGCCTCATCCAGCTTGCGGCCCCGGTGCGGGATCACCCGCACCCGTTCCACCGGCCAGGACGTCGCCCCGGCCTGCGCGGCCAGCAGGCTTTCGATCCGCTGCTGCAGTGGCGCCAGCACCGAGGACAGCACCCCGCCGCCGGTCCGCGACAGCAGGTGCTGGGAGGCCAGCAACGCATGTAGTTCTTCCGAACTCAGCCACAGGCCGGGCAGCTCGAAACGGTCACTTTCGCCACTCATGTAACGGAAACCGGCCTCGCCGTCGCCCTCCACCGGCGCCATCAGGGCATCGCGCAGGAAGGCCAGGTCGCGATAGACCGTTGCCCGGGAACACCCCAGATCTTCCTGCAGGCGGGCCACCGTCACCGGGTAACGGGCGGATTTGAGCAGGCGATGCAGCGCGTTTATGCGTTCGTAGCGATCCATGGGCCCGATTATGTCCGACTCCGGGGCGCAATGGTGCGCACTGGCGGCGGCCCTCCCGCCGAACGGCATCTGAAGCCGGAGCCAGCCGGGGACCGGGCCGGGGCGAGGCTTCCGGTATCATGAAAACGCTTTCTTACCCCGTTTTGCTTCCGGAGACCAACTGATGTCCCTGCGTGTTTCACTGTTCCTGCCGTTGCTGTTGTGTGCCCCGATGGCTGCCTGGGCAGATGATGCCTCCGACCTGGCGGCCATGACGTCACCCTGGAGCGGCAGTGGCGGCGAGCTGGGTTTCGCTTCGGCCCACGGCAACAGCACCACCGAGAGCTTCAACGGCCGCCTCAAGCTGCGCTACACCGACAATGACTGGGTCCACAGCATGGACCTGTTCGGCCTGCGCTCCAGCGCCCAGTACACCCAGACCAACGACGACGGCAGCACCAGCCGCAGGCGCCAGACCACCGCCAACCGCTACACCGGCAGCGCGGGCAGTGCATTGCAGTTGGGCGAGCACCGCCAGCTGACCGCCACGGTGCGTCATGAACGCGATGACTTCGCCACCTACGACCGCCAGAGCAGCCTCGGCCTGGGTTACGGCACGCGCCTGATCGATGGCGAGCGCCTGATCCTGGACACGCAGATCGGCCCCGGTGTGCGCCGCTCGCACAACGCCGACACCGATGAAGACCGCACCGGCCTGATCGGGCGCGGCCTGTTCGACCTGAAGTTCGCCATCACCGAGAACACCGAGCTGGTCAACAGCCTGCTGGTGGAATCGGGCTCGTACAACACCTTCGCGCAGAATGATTTCGGCGTATCGGTGAGCATGAACAAGCACTTCGCGCTGAAGGCTGGCTGGCAGGCCCGCCACAACAGCGACGTGGCCGAAGACAAGCGCAAGACCGACACCCTGACCACGATGAACGTGGTTTACAGCTTCAAGTAAGCGACCGCGCGGGATCCTTGAAGAAGCCGGCTTTCGCCGGCTTTTTCATGCGCGGATGCTTTGGGTGGATGGGGCGGCGAGCTGTCCTCCGTCATTGGAGCGCGGCTCGGCAGTGCGCTGGGGCGGGATGCCTTCCGCAACCGGAACCATCATCAGCTTCGCGGCCAAGGCCGCTCCTACGACAACGCGGCGATCTGCCCCCTCCCTTGAGCGCAGCTCAGGGGAGGGTTGGGGAGGGGTGCTCCTGGCAACCGGACGAACTATCGACTTCGTGGCCGGGGCCGCGTCTACGCGGGCCGCTCAACCCAGCAGTTCACCAGCGCCTGCATCCAGCAGCTGCCGGGCGACGTTGCGGCCCAGTGCTTCGGGGTCGGTTGCCGGGCCGTGCGCCTCGGCGCGCACGATGCAGCCGTCGGCCACGCCGCCGACCAGACCCTGCAGCCACAGATCCTGACCCTGCCATTGCGCCAGACCCGCCACGGGGACGTGGCAGCTGCCGTCCATCGCACGGTTCATTGCCCGCTCGGCTTCCACGCAGGTGCGGGTGGGCGCGTCGTCCAATGCGGCAACCAGGGCAATCACGTTCGCATCGTCCTGGCGGCATTCGATGGCCACGGCCGCCTGTGCCGGTGCCGGCAGCCAGTGCGGTGCACGCAGGCGGTCACGGATGCGCTCGCCCAGTTCCAGCCGCTCCAATCCCGCGCAGGCCAGCAGGATGGCGTCGTAGTCGCCGGCATCAAGCTTGGCCAGGCGGGTGTTGACGTTGCCACGCAGGTCGCGGGCCAGCAGGTCCGGGCGCAGGGCGCGCAACTGGGCCTGCCGGCGCAGCGAGGAAGTGCCGACCACTGCACCCGGCGGCAAGGCTTCAAGCGAGGCGTAACGGTTGGAGACAAAGGCATCGGCCGGATCAGCGCGGGCAAGAATGGCCGGCAACGCGAACGGTGCTTCCAGCTCCATCGGCACGTCCTTGAGCGAATGCACCGCGCAATCGGCTTCGCCGCGCATCATCGCCAGCTCCAGCTCCTTCAGGAACAGGCCCTTGCCGCCAATGGCAGCCAGTGAGCGGTCCAGCACTTCGTCCCCGCGCGTGCTCATCGGCACCAGTTCCACAACCAGCCCCGGGTGGGCCTGGCGCAGGCGGTCAGCGACGTGTTCGCTCTGCCACAGGGCAAGCGGGCTCTTTCGGGTAGCAATGCGCAAAATGGTCATGCGCGCATTATCGCCGTTGCCGACGCGGTGGTCACAACCGGACCAGCTCACCCTTCAGATTGGCGACGCAGCGGCGGCTGACTTCCAGCAGTTCTGGCGCATCACGCAGCACCGCCTGCACCTGGCCGTTGGGCGTTCGCCGTACTTCCTGCAGCTGGCCACGGGCCACCAGGCAGTTGCGGTGGATGCGGATGAAGCGCTCGCCAAACTCCTCTTCCAGCGAGCGCAGGGATTCTTCGATCAGGTCCTGGCCGCGCTTGTGGTGGACCACCACGTATTTTTCGTCGGCCTGCAGATAGATGATGTCCTCCACCGGCACCAGCCGCAGGCTGCCGCGCAGCCGCGCGCACAGTACCCGGCGGGCCTGCGCGGGGGGGGCCGGCGTTGCAGTGGCCCGGCCTGCGATGACCGTGCGTGCGCGCGCCAGCGCCGCCGCCAGGCGTTCGGCGCGGATCGGCTTCATCAGGTAATCCACCGCCGCTGCCTCGAATGCGGACAGCGCGTGGGCGTCGTACGCGGTGCAGAACACCACCGCCGGACGGTGCTCGAACTGGGCCAGGTGCCGGGCGACTTCCAGCCCATCAATACCGGGCATGGCGATATCCAGCAGCACCAGATCCGGCTGCGTCTGCGCGCAGGCGTGCAGGGCATCGGCGCCGTTGGCCGCCTCGGCCACCACGGTGATGCCGTCATGTTCGGCCAGCAGTGAACGCAGGCGTTCGCGAGCCAGCGGCTCGTCGTCGGCAATGGCGACCTTCACGCGATCCTCCCCGTCACGCAGCGTTGGTGCGGCCATGGTAGCCGCACCGATGCAATGCCGGCGTGGACGCATGCGGAACTGCGCATTCCTTCACATCCTGGCCTTCACGCCTGGAAACGCGCCTGCAGCCAGTCACCCAGCGCATGGATTTCCTCGCCGCTGACCTGGTGGGCCATGGGGTAACGGTGCCACTCCACGCCAAAGCCCAGTTGCTTGAGTACCTGCATGCTGTGCTCGGCGATCTGCACTGGAATCACCGGGTCGGCGCTGCCGTGGGCCATGAACACCGGCTGGGTGTTGGCACCTTCCACCAGTTGCGTGGCGGCGGCTTCAACCTCGGGCAGATAGCTCGACAACGCCACCAGCCCGCCCAGCAGCGCGCGGCGCTGCAGGCCGGAAGACAAGGTAACGGCACCGCCCTGCGAGAACCCGATGAGGATGATGCGGTTCAGCGGAATGCCACGCTCCTGCTCGCGGGCGATCAAGGCATCCACCTGCGCCACCGATTCGGCAACGCCAGCGGCATCGGCACGGCTGCGGAAATCCATGCTGACGATGTCGTACCACGCACGCATCGGCATGCCGTTGTTGATGGTCACCGCGCGCTTGGGCGCATGCGGGAACACGAAGCGAATGGCCGGCCACTGCGGGCGCACCAGTTCCGGCACGATGGGGGCGAAATCATGGCCGTCGGCGCCGAGCCCGTGCAGCCAGATGATCGACCACTGCGGCGATGCGCCGGTTTCCTGTTCCACCGTTTCCAGCATTTCAATCACTCCCGAAGACAGACGGGGATTATGACGGCGGAAGGCGACGAATGGAGAATCGGGATGCGGGATGCGGGATGCGGGATGCACTGTAGGAGTCAACTGTCTTGCACAGTCTCCATAGAGCCGACCCGCCAAGGCGCGTTGTCACGCTTCATCGCGTTGAGCCGGGTCAGGTAT
>NZ_JBRRDL010000021.1:0-68689 GCF_056759635.1 Stenotrophomonas sp. STEN056 | reverse complement strand
GCGAATCCCCAATCTCGATTCCCGATTCCCGATTCCCGGCACCCAACCCCCAAACAGAAAGAAGCCCGGTCTGGGGGAGACCGGGCTTCCGGGGCGCGTGGGAGAGAGAGCACGCGCCTTTACAACACTGTGCAGCCGAGGCTTACCAGGTGAAGCGCGGGCCGACGAACCACTCACGGTCGCCAGCCTTGGCCAGCTTCACTTCGCCGGTCAGGCCCCAATTGGCGTTGAACTTGCCAGTCGCGCCGACGCGGCCGTAGAACTCGCCGTCCGGGTTGTAGCCGTGCTTCTTGCTGTAATCCTCGTAACCGGCCAGGACATAGCCTTCAAAGTTCGGGGTGAAGGCGGTACGCACGCCGACTTCAGCGCTGTAGCCGTTGAACGTCGTGCCGTAGTCCGGATCGAACTTCTGGTATGCAGCGCGGGCCAGCAGGTCGGTATTCGGAGCCACGGTGTAGTTGTAGCCGACACCCAGGCGCCACTGGTCGAAATCAACCTTGCCCTTGTCGGTTTCCTGGGCGTTGTATTCACCGAAGATGTGGAAGTTCGGGTGCACAGCAACCGAGCCCTTCACAGCCCAACCATCGGCGTCGCCACCCTTGGCGTCGGTGTTGACGTAACCACCTTCCACGTAGTTGTAGGACAGGCCATCAGCAGCCGAGGCAGCGAACGGCAGAGCGGCCAGCAGGCCCAGAGCGATCAGGGAAGTCTTCATAATCGGGATTACCTTTTTTATTGGTTTGATCGATGCAGCGGTGAAACCGTTTGCTGCTCGACAGGTGTGAATTATCCGTTAGCCAACGGAATCAACCCTGAATATCAAACTGACCAGTACATAAATTAGGCGTGCCCCCGGGGAACTTCTGTGGCGGTGATTGGGCCATGGCTCGGCCCCCATCCAAGGCGTCACTGAAACCCTGTGCCGGTGTCACCCCGCCAACGCAGGCGGCAAGGCAGCAAGGTGGGAGGGATGGAAGATGAGATCCGAAGCTGGCGGGCATGGCGCGCGTCTCCCGCTGTGCGTGGAGGCGAGGGCACAGCGGTGGCACGGGATTCGGCATGCGGCGCGTATATGATTTTCAGTCTTTCAAACGGTCCGGCCTGATGTCCCGCCGCTGGAGACAATGATGGGTGCGCTTGCCTGGGTTGGTTTGTGGCGCGGGCCTGCGGGAATGCTGGCCTTTGCCGCGCTTCTTGGTGGCTGTGCAAGCACGCCCGAAGCCATGCGTGCCGATGCTGCCGTGGCGGAATCTGTGCCCTGTCAGGCGGCCGACACGTGCGCGCGGCCCATGGCTGCGGCGCGGACGTCCGCCCTCCGTGCCGAGCGTTTGTCCGATGGCGTGGCTGCAAACCGGCAGTGGCTCGCCTGTGCAGAAAAAGCGTACGCCGCGGCCGTGGTGGACGATGACAGGGCGCGTGCGGTGGCGCTGGCCAACCGTTGCACCGATCACCTGCTGCACGCGGCACTGCGGGAAAGCCGGCGCGGGTGGATGGAAGGCCGGCGGCATGTCGGTGGCGTTGAAATGCAGGTCGCCTTCCGCGGCATTTCGCCGAATCTGCAACACGCGCTTGAGTTGTCCCGTGCGGCGGATGTGTCGATGGCCATCTACGACGGGCAACGACACGCCAGCATCGGCTTCGGCGTGCCGCTCGTGGCCATGTCGCCACGCTGTGATGACCGGCCGGCCTGTGCGTTGTTGCCGGCGGAGGGCGTGTTTCGTGCCGTGACCGCGTGGGTGGAGCCGGCGGTGGGCGATGGGTTGCCGTTGCTGGTGGTCGCCGACCCGGAAAACGCCAGCGTTCCCGCGGCGCTGGGGGCGCTGTCGGTGGATCGCTCGGCGGCCTATGCCCTGGGCGCGCGCGCCTCGGCACTGAACAGGCAAGGTGTCTGGGGCCTGCTGGGCGGCAAGAAGGTCGGCCATCGTGCCGGTGTCTATCTGCTTGAGGACTACGACCCCAAGCGGCGCCCGGTGGTGATGATCCATGGCCTTGGAAGCAGCCCGCTGATCTGGGCAAAGACATCAAATGCAATCTGGGGCGATCCGCTGCTGCGGCGGAATTTCCAGGTCTGGCATGTGGTGTACCAGACCAACGCGCCGCTGCTGATCACACGCCGCCGCGTCCAGACCTACCTGGATGCGGCGTGGCGCGCGCTGGACCCGGAAGGGGATGACCCGGCACGTCAGGGCATGGTGCTGGTGGGGCACAGCATGGGGGGCGTCGTGGCCAGGCTGTTGAGTGCCGACAGCGGCGAGGTGCTGTGGTCAGCGGCATTCAAGGTGCCGCCGGAGTCCCTGCAGGGCGCACCGGCGGACCGTGATGTCATCCGCGAGACGTTTCTGTTCTCGCACTACCCCGGTGTTGATCGTGCGATTTTCCTGGCCGCGCCACACCATGGCAGCCCGGCCGCCGATGGCTGGCTTGGCCGTGTGATGAACCGCCTGGTGGGGCGACGCGCACCGGAGCTGAAGGCGCTGGCCCGGCTTGCCCAGACGCAGCCGGGGGCGGTGCGCGAGGAACTCCGCGCCAGCTACCTGCAGTCGCGGCTGAACAGCATCGCCACCCTGAGGGTGGCGCAACCTGTGCGTCGGGTGGGGGAGTCACTGATGCCGCGCCCCGGCGTTTCCTACCACACGATTGCCGGGAGCCTCACCGGCGAGCAGCCGCCCGGCGACGGTGCAGTGCCGTTGGACAGCGCGTTGCTGCCCGCAGCGGCATCCACCCTGGTCATCGATGCTGATCACTACCTCTATCAGCGGGACGAGGCGGTGGATGAGGTGGTGCGCATCCTGCGGCAGGCTGCTGTCACCGGGCGTTGAAGCGCCGCGCCTTGCGTCGTTACAGCACGAATTTCCCGGGGCCGGCGGCAATCAGCAACAGACACCCGCCGATGATGCTGATGTGCTCCAGGAACCCGTTCTTCAGCGCTGCCCGCTCTGCAGCAGGCGCGGACCAGAACGGGTAGAACACCACGGCGGTCGCCAGGGTGAACCCGGCCAGCGCAATGGCCGCCCACGGGACGTAATGGCCGGCGGCGATGCAGGCGCCGGTGACCAGCTGCAGGGCGATGGTCGCCGAGAGTGCGAGCGCCGGCAGGGGCAGGCGCTTGGCATTCACCTCGGCCAATCCGGCCTTGAAATCAAACAGCTTCTCGATGCCGCTGGCCACGAACAGCAGCACCAGCAGCAGCCGGCCAACCAGCAGGAGGATGTCGTTGAGGTTGCCGGGGTCGTTCATTGCCGCGTACCTGCCGTGTCAGTGCCCCGGGCCGGGGCGGGAGTGAGCGTGACCGTGCAGGTCATGCCGGAAACCAGCATCACTTCGGCCGGCACCGGATCCAGCGCGATGCGCACCGGGATGCGTTGTGCCAGGCGGATCCAGGTAAAGACGGGATTGACGTTGTGCAGCTGGCCATCGCCACCGGCGTTGTCCCGGTCGGCAATGCCGGTGGCAATGCTTTCGACCCGGCCGGTCAGGTGCTGGCCTCCGGCCATCAGGCGGATGTCGGCCGAATCGCCCACGCGGATGCCGGGCAGGCGGGTTTCCTCGAAATAGCCGTATACCCAGTACGAACCGCTGGCGATGATGGCCATGCGCGACTGGCCGGCCTGGCCGTAATCGCCGGTGCGCAGGGTCAGGTTGGTGACCACGCCATCGACGGGTGCGGTGACCCGCGAGCGTTCCAGGTCGCGCAGGGCAATCTGGCGGGCGGCCAGGGCGGCTTCATAGGCCGCTTCGGCGGCATGCACGCCGGAACGGGCCGCGGCGTGGCTGCTGCGGGCCTGCGCGGCCACGGCCGAGGCGTCGGCCATGGCCTCGCGTGAAATGACCAGTTCACCCAGGGCCGCACGGCGCCGGGCCTGGGCCTGCTTCATGCTGCTTTCCGAGGCCCGCTCGGCCGACTGCGCGCGCGACAACCCACGCTGGGCCGCCGCCTGCGCCACGGCTGCTTCGGCCTTGGCCAGCGCATCCTCGAAGCGGACCGGGTCGATCTCATACAGCAGCTCGCCCTTCTTCACGACCTGGTTGTCCTGGACGTGCACCTGGACCACGGTGCCGGACACATCGGCCGCCACCTGCACCACATCGGCGCGGACGCGCCCGTCGCGTGTCCATGGGGCATGCATGTAGTCCTGCCACAGCCAGTGGGCGAGCAGCAGGGCGATGGCCAGCACAAGGGCTGTCAGGGCAAAGCGGATCCAGGAATGTGTAGTCATGGCAGCAATGTCGTTGGGGGCTTCATCGGCCCAGGGTGAGACCGGCGGCGGAAAACAACGCCAGGAACAGGGATGCGCGGAACAGCGAGGGGTGCCAGACATGGCGGTACAGGCCGGCGCGGGACAGCACCAGGTCCAGGCCGACGAACAGCACCGCACAGGCCATCAGGATCGGCAGCAGGCCGGGGACCAGCATCCCGAGGAATCCGATTTCACGCGGCATGGGCTTGTCCTTGCAGAGGGGACGAGGCGCTGGCATGGATCGGCAGCTCCTCGTCGGTGAGGGTCAGCTCCACCGAACGGAGCAGGGCGCGGATACGGAAAGTGGCCAGCACCAGTGGTGCTTCGTTGAACTGCTCCACGCGTGGCAGCGCCTCCAGCGCGGCACGGGTGGCCGCCAGCGCGTTCTGGTGGGCGTCGGGGCCGGGGCGTTCAAACAGCTCGGCCAGGGCGCGGGTCCAGTTCCGGCGCGCGGCCGGCCACTGGGGCGGCAACTGCGCGGCGTGTTGCTGGCTGGCTTCCCGGATCTGGATGATGGCCCGGCCCACCTCCATGGAGGCGAACGCCCAGCCCATCAGCTGCTTCCTGCCGATCCGCCCTTCCTCCGGCCGTCCCATCGCCTGCAGGATGAAGTCGCGCATGCTGCTTTCAAAATGCAGCAGGAGCGTGGGGCTGACTGGCGCGCGCGTGGCGGTACGCGCGACCAGCGCACGGATCTGGGTGAGGTAGCGCGCGGTGACCCAGTCGCCGGCGTAGGGCACCAGGATGGAGAACGACAGGCTGGCCACGCCGATGCCGATCAACATGGCAAAGCCGGTGTCCAGCAGCCCCATCGGGTCATATTGATGCGGGTTGTTGATGTTGCTGATGAAGCAGAAGTAGATGTTGAAGCCCAGGCCAAAGACGGCGAATTTCGGGAAGGTGCCCAG
Organism: Stenotrophomonas sp. STEN056; assembly: GCF_056759635.1. Taxonomy (NCBI): domain Bacteria; kingdom Pseudomonadati; phylum Pseudomonadota; class Gammaproteobacteria; order Lysobacterales; family Lysobacteraceae; genus Stenotrophomonas; species Stenotrophomonas sp. STEN056. The sequence continues at coordinate 63,543 of NZ_JBRRDL010000021.1, read as the reverse complement.
GTAGCTGCCCAGGAAGATGACCGGCGCGATCGCCAGGGCGAGCAGGGCAAAACCGTCCAGGCGGGGCAGCGCGAACGAATCGAAGACGAAGGCCGCCAGCCACCCGGCCAGGCACCCCAGGAAGATGTGCTTGCTTGCCTTGGCGGGGAACGGCAGCACGGCGAACAGCGCGCTGGTGATGGCCGTGGCAATCACCGCACTGCCACCGCCCGACCAGCCCGAGGCCACCCAAAGCCATGCAACCAGCAGCACGCTGATGGCCGCGCGCAATCCGGCCGCGCTGGCGGCCATGGCATTGGCGGTGCTGAGGATGCGGGTCCGGCGGGGCGGGTTGGCGCGGTCCGGCTGGGTGGGCCGGTCGCGGATGGCGATGAAGCTGCGCAGGTAGGCGCGCAGGTCGCCCACCGCGAAATAGAGCGCTGACGCCGCAGCGGCAAACGCATCCTCGGTATCCGTATCGGCAACATGCGTGCTGCGCAGCCGCGCGATGGTTGCCGGCAGCGCATGTACCAATGCATCCAACCGCAGCGCCAGGGTGCGCACCTCATCCAGCGGAATGCGGCCATCGTCGCCAGGGGCGGGCAGCAGCACGTACAAGTTTTCAAACAGCGCATCGATGGCCGCCAGCGCGTCTGCGGCGCCTGCGCGCTCGGCCCTGGCGCGGATCTGCCGCATCATGTGGAAGCCGGCGGCGGTGTCCAGGAAGTCGTGACTGAGGCTGGCCATCAGCGGTGCGCCGAGCCGGAGCGCGGGGTCCTCGAATATCGCCGCGCTGCGCAGCTGTTCTATCTGCGCACGCTCGCCCAGCAACTGCAGGTGCAGACGACTGGCCTGCGGCTGGGCATCGTTGATCTTCCAATGCAGTGAGTTGCGGATGAAGCCGATGAACGTGCTGGCGTGGCGGTGGCCCAGGGCGAACAGGGCTTCCTTGACGTGCAGCGGGAACAACAGCGCGCTGACCAGCGCCGCGGCGACAACACCGATGACGACCTCGCTCGCGGTGTGCACCACGTTGTCGAACACCGCATACGGCGCACTCCAGGCAGGAATGGCCACGATGGCCGTGGCATACCCGGTCAGCACGAAACCGTAGGACTGGTAGTTGCGGTAATAGGCCGCGCCGTAGACGCAGGCGGCGAGCCAGGCCGCCAGGGCGATGAAGAAGACCAGCGGTTGCTGTGCGAATGCGGCAATCAGCACCAGCCCCGCCAGACACCCGACCAGCATGCCGATGCCACGATAGACGCCACGCGCGATCACCATCCCGACGTGCTGGTGCATCATCAGGATCACCACCGAAACCGTGGCCGTGCGCGGGGGCGCCAGGTTCAGGCGCATGCACACCCACAGTGCCAACACCAGGGCGATACAGGTTTTTGTGGCGTGCAGTAACCGCGGGCGATCACCCTGCCACCAGCTGGCCAGGTGCGTCGTCAGTGGCTGCAGGCGGAGTGGCGCGGAAGATGCAGACATGATGCCCAGCTCGGAGAGAGGAGGCAGGACGGGTGTCCTGCCCCCATGGGGGCTACTTACTCGGCTTGGTCGTACGAGAACTGGATGCCCGCCGTGCCGCCGGTTTCGATGAAGAGCTTCATGAAGTCCGGCACGGTCTCCTTGCGCTGCCAGTCGCGCTGCAGCTCGCAGAACAGCTGCACCACGCTGATCGGCTTGGCACCGGCCTGCTCGATGCGGCGCAGCGCGGCTTCATGCGCGGCCACTGACGTGCCACCGACCGCGTCGACCACCACATAGACCTCGTAGCCTTCGCGCAGCGCGTCCAGCGCCGGGAAGGTCAGGCAGGCTTCGGTCCACAGCGCGGTCATGATCAACTTCTTGCGGCCGGTGGCTTCCACTGCCTTGCGGAACTCCACGTCTTCCCAGGAGTTGATGGTGGTGCGGTCGTAGGTCGGGTAGTTGCCCAGCACTTTGCGCAGCTGCGGGATCGGCGGCTTGTTCAGGCCAGTCTTCACGTTCACGGTGGAGTGCACGATCGGCAGGCCATAGGCCACGGCGGCCTTGGATGCGCCGACGATGTTGTTGACCAGCAGCTGGCGGTCCATCGAGGCGATGGAGTTCACCTGCACGGGCTGGTAGTCGATGATGATGAAGGCGGCGTTCTGCGGGGTCAGGAGATCGTCTTTCTTCGGGTCACGGATCGGTTCGCTGGACATGTTCATGTCTCCGGGAGTGTGGCGGCCAAGGGCCGCAGGGGTGCCCCGTGCAGGGGCGAACAAACGCGAGCCAACCACACATGCAACGTGGTGATTCCACGCGGCTGGCTGTTGTGATTTTCGATGGATGCCCTGTGAGGGGCGGTGAAGCTCAGGCCAAGCGTTCAAGCACCATGATGATTTCGCGCGACTGCACATCGTCGTCGCCATCGGCATGGAAGGCCTGGATGTGCGGTCCATCGTTGTGGTGCCGCTGCTGGTCTTCAGGGCTGGCCCAGCGTTCGATGAAAACAAAGCGCGCCTTGTCACCGGCGTCCTGGTAAAGGTCGTAGCGAAGGTTGCCTGCCTCGGCCCGTGACGGCTCGACCAGGTCGATCAGGTTGCTGCGGAGGTGGTCCTCGCGGCCGGGTTTGGCGCGCAGCACGACCAATGCATTGAGTTCATTCATGGGACACCTGCGCGGTGGGGAGTTGACTGGGCCCAACGATATTGGGGGCACCGAAGAGCGGGTAGACCCCAAAAAATAGTCTGAGCGTCCCATCTGGTGAACGGTTATCCCGCGGTGTTCCCGGCGTTGCATTGCCTTGACATCGACTTCACGCGATTGGCTGCGCACCGCACATGCCAGGCGGCCGAACCGGGCCGCGCATGTTTCAACGTGATGGTGTTTGCCGCCTGCATGCGAACGCTGTGTTCTGGCAGGTTTGGCCGCCTGCGTTGCAGGCTATGATGTGCAGCCAGCCAGCATCCGTGCCAGCCAACGCTCGAACACACGGAGAACGTGTCTGGCCATGCGCGGACGTTGCTGTCTTTCCCCGATTTTCAATGCAGGTGGCCGGCGGGTTGCAGGCCAGCGGGTGCACGCGTGAGCGCGCCACATTCGCGCCTGATGGAGAGCTTCCTGGCGCTCTATGACGAATTGTCCCGCCATCTGCGGCGCCGCACCGGCAGCCGCGAGCGTGCCGAAGACGTCATGCAGGACACCTACCTGCGCCTGCGCGATTCCGAGGCGCGACAACAGGATGATGCGCAGATCCAGGACCGCCGGGCCTTCATCTACCGGGTGGCGGGCAACCTGGCCATTGACGCGGTACGCCGTGAACAGCGCAGCCATGGAGATGGCGAGCCGGAGGCATCGCTGCCCGATACCGGGCCGGGCCCGGAGCAGCATGCCGCCGCCAGCGCGCAGATGCGGCGGCTGGACGCAGCACTGCGTGAGCTGCCACCAAACTGCCGGTTGGCTTTGTTGATGTTCCGCGTGGACGGGCTGTCGCATGCGCAGATCGCCCGCAAGCTGGGCGTGTCCGAAAGCATGGTGGCCAAGTACCTGGCGCAGGCGCTACGGCATTGCCGCCATCGGCTGGGCAACGATTGACGGAGCCGGCGGCACGCCTGCTGCAAGTTTGGGTTCCGGCAAACGTCTATAAACAGCAGGGGATCGTTTTCCTGCATTCCATTCCCTGCTGCGCAGCCTCTACGCCACGCCTTCATGCCCGACATATTCCGGTCCCGCAACACGGCCATTGATGAGGAAGCGACCGCCTGGCTGGTACGCATGGGGGGCAACCCCAGCGCCGCCGAGCGGAGCGCCTTCGCCCAATGGCGTGCGCGTTCGCCGGCACACACGCACGCATGGCAGCAGGCGCAGGCGTTGCTGGATGCCGTTGGCCACACTGAGGTGGCGCGCGAGCACCGGCAGTTTGTCCAGGTGGTCACCGCACCGGCGGCACGCCGGGGCATCAGCCGGCGCGCCTTGCTGGTTGGCGGGGCCTCAGCAGCGGCCTTGGCCGGGATCGGCGTGCTTGGCATCAACACAGCACTGCTTGCCGACCAGCGCACGGCGACGGGCGAACGGCGCGTGTTGGCCTTGCCCGATGGCTCGCGCGCATGGCTCAACACCGCCAGTGCGGTTTCCATGCGTTTTGCCCACCAGCAGCGTGAGCTGGTGTTGAGGGCGGGGGAGATATTCATCGACGTGGCCGCGGGCAATGCGCAGGCGTTCGTGCTGGTTGCCCGTGATGGCCAGCTGCGCACGCACGCGGCACGTTTCTCGTTGCGGCAGGAGGGGCGCCGCAGTGTGCTGACGGTGCTTTCCGGTGCCGTGGAGCTGGCCGGTCTTGCCGGCATTTCGACCATCAACGCCAACCAGCAACTGATCTTCAGTGGTGATGTCATCGGCCTGGCTACGCCTGCCGATGCCGATGCACTGACCGCCTGGACGCGCGGCAAGCTGATCTTCAACCAGCAGCCGCTGCAGAACATCGTGCGCGAACTGGAGCGCTACCAGCATGGCCGCGTGCTGGTGGTCGGCGAGCGCCTGCAGCAACTGCGGCTCAGCGGTGTCTTTGCCCTGGATGACCCGGAGGCGTTGTTGCGCACCGTGGCCCTGTTGGCCAACGCCGAGTTGGTACGCCTGCCGCTGCTCAGCGTGATCCGCTGAATCGGCGGCCTTGCCGCTGGCAGGTTGCAAGCAAAAAGGACGGAAGCACATATCGATGTGCTTATGCCCGATGGGCACTGCAAGTTTCGGGTGACAGGTTCGTCTATAGGAATGAGATGCATTTGCATCACTGGACGGCCCCGCTTTCCAGCGGGCTTCACTTTCCTGGACCGAAACGAACCATGCGACCCCTTTCTTCCCGTGCCTCCCGGCGCTGCCTGTTGTCCACTCTTGCCGTCAGCATTGCGCTTGCCGTGTCGGTGCCGGCGTTCGCCCAGACGAGGGCTGGCCAGGCGCCGGCCAGCTTCGATATCGCGCCGCAGTCGATGGACACCGCGCTGACCCGCCTGGCCGACCAGGCGGGCATCCGCATTCTGTTTGCCTCCGATGACGTGAGCGGCGTGCAGGCACGCACGCTCTCCGGCAACTACACCGCCGAGCAGGCGCTGGGCACCCTGCTGGCGCAGACCGGGCTGAACTGGCGCTGGCGCGAGCCCGGTGTCGTGGTGGTCAGCCGCACCCCCGCAGGCTCGGCGGCGGCCGGCAGTGTGGTGACCGGCACCTTGAACGTCAGTGGCCAGCGCGCCGATGCCCTGACCGGAGCGCAGCGTGACATCAAGGGCGCCGATGATGTTTATGACCTGGATCTGTCCAGCGTCTATGCGGGCAAGGAACAGATTGAACGGTACAAGGGCGCCGCGCCTGCGGATGTGTTCAAGGGCATGGTCAATGTCTACAGCGGCGATGCACGCAACAGCGGTGCGCTGGATCCCAACATCCGTGGCATCCAGGGGCCGGGCCGCATCCCCGTCAGCATCGACGGAACCGAGCAGGCCCTGACGGTCTGGCGCGGCTACATGGGCGCCAACAACCGCAACTACATCGACCCGAACCTGATCGGCGGCATCCAGGTCATCAAGGGCCCGCAGCTGCAGCGCAACGTCAACACTTCCGTCGGTGGCGCGGTGGTGATCAACACCCTGGACGTGGGCGACATCCTGGGGGACGGCGAAGGCTTTGGCGGTGAGGTGAAGATCGAGACGAGCAGCAACGCGGTGTCGCCGCGCCTGCCGACCCTGCTGACGGGCAAGAACTGGCGCGAGATCGACGGCTGGCCCAGCGCGACATGGAACTACTACGACCCCAGCCTGTATGTGACCCCGCGCAGTGGTGGCAACAACAATCTGTTCTCCGGCGATGACCAGGCGTATCGCATTGCGCTGGGCTGGCGCAGCGAACGCCTGGACGTGCTGGGCGCATACGCCTACCGCGAGAAGGGCAACCACTTTGCCGGCAAGAAGGATGCCGGCTACTACTCACATGCGGCAGAGAACGGTTGGGACTACATCCCGTTCCTGGCAAACATCTACAAGCCGGGTGACGAAGTTCCCAACACCTCGAGCCGGATGGAATCGTGGCTGGGCAAGATCACCTACCGCATCACCGACAGCCAGGTGCTGCAGCTGGGTGTGCGTGACACGCTTTCCCATTACGGCGAGATCATGCCCTCGCGCATTGCCTGGGTGGATGCGTCCACGCACGGCGTGCCGCAATGGCCGCTCAGCCGTGTCGACGCCAAGGCCTACAACCTGGAATACAAGTGGCAGCCGCAAGGCAGCCGCTGGATCGACCTGTACGCCAACCTCTGGCAGACCGACACCGTCAGCGATACCTACAGCAGCGGTGGCCGGCCAAATGATCCTGGTGCCTATGTCGTGCCCAATGCCTCGGGCACCGGCGGCCGTACCGTCAACAGCACGCTCCTGCGCAACACCGCCCTGGCCAATGCCGACAACACCCGCAAGGGCGTGACCCTGAGCAACAGCATTGCACTGGCGGACGAGCTGAAGTTGACCATTGGCGGCAACTACCAGCACGAGTCGCTGCGCTCGGACGACAGCTACTGGGACACGAGCATCAACAGCACCTTGCGCATGCTGCCGCGCGCCGGCCGGCGTGCGGAGAAGGAGCTGAGCTTCAAGCTGGAATGGCAGCCGTTTGACCGTCTTTCGCTTGCCGGTGGGCTGCGCTACCAGTCGTTCTGGGCGGTGGATGACTTTGCCCGGAAGATGGCGGCCGATGGCTATACGAACATCAGCACCGGCTCGCGTGAAAGCTACTACGGCCTGAGCTACTACACCGCCGATCCAAACCTGAGCGCTGCGCAGATCCAGGCGCTGGAGAATGGCTTCATCGCCGAGGGGCTGACCGGCTCGCGTCTGGACGATGCGATGAATTTCTGGGTGTACAACCAGCGCCAGGACGCATTGTGGGTGGCCGGTGCTGACGGCAAGTACTCCCGCGACACGAACCTGTTCCTCAATGGTTCGCTTGATGGCATTGAGTACCGCCAGCCCAGTGCAAACAGAGGCTACAGCCAGCTGCAGGACGTGCCCGATCCCACAAAGGTGGATGCAAGCAGGCGCAAATCCGGCAACGGCTGGGCACCGTCATTCTCGGCGGCGTTCCATATCAATGACGATGCGCGCGTGTACTTCCTGCACAACCAGACACGCCGCTTCCCGAGCATGTTTGAAAGCACGCTGGGGTTTTCCGCATCGATACCGGCATCCCATCTGAAGCCGGAGCATGTGTACAGCTACGAGCTGGGCTATGTGCACGACCTGTCCGCCCTGCTGAATACCGGCGAAAACGGCCATGCCGATTTCAAGCTGGCCTATTACCACCACCGCACGCGTGACGTGATCGAGCGCGATCCGAACCTGCTTTTCAGCAACCTGGACAAGCAGGTCATTCGCGGCATCGAAATGCAGAGCCGCTATGACAACGGCCGCTTTTTCGCCGACCTGAGCGCCGCCCACACCTTCGAGAACACGGTGTGCGATGAGAGCACGGCCGCGCAGCTTGATCCCACCAGGGGCGGTGTAAAGAACTGCGTGGACAACGGCTTCGTCGGCGGCTACCTGGTCACCCAGGCCATTCCCGACTGGACGGTCAACCTGCTGCTGGGCGCGCGCTTCCTGGAACGGAAGCTGGAGCTGGGCACGCGCGGTGTCTATTACAGCGCCTTCGACAACCCCTACAAGGACAACTACGGCACGCAGACCATGGTGCCGTACTACGCCAATACGCCGATGCAATGGGGCCGCATCCTCACCTACGACGCCTACGTCGCCTACCGCCCCATCGAAGCACTGAGCCTGGAGTTGGTGGGCACCAATCTCGGCAATCTCTACTACATCGATCCACTGACGCGCTCGGCCATGGCCGCGCCAGGCCGCACCCTGAAATTGAGCATGAACTACCGCTTCTGAGCCACCGAATCCGGAGCAGTTGCAACCGGGAAAGGATGCCCGAACCCCCGCAGTTCAATTCTCAACCTTGGAGTTACCGATGAAGATGATGAACCTGTCTGTCCTTGCCCTTGCCTTGACCGGCGTTGCCGGAATGGCGCAGGCCGCGGTCTACAGCGGCACCAGCGACGACACCTACATAACCGTGGGCGGTGCCAGTGGCACCACCACCGACAACCATGGTGGCGAGGCTGGAGACCCGGCGATCGGCGTGAAAGCCTTTTATTCCGGCGCCCGCGTGAGCTTTGATGGCCTGCAGGGAATGGGCGCCACCAGCGGCGCAGGCACGGCAGCGGACCCGAAGATCACCCGCATCACCACCGCGATGATGCCGCCCAGCCACGCCAGCCTGGGTTACTTCAACTTCGCCCAGGTCGGTTCGCAGGCGGTGTACTTCGGCGAGTGGTCCAACACCGGCAGCGCATCGAGCCCGCAGCACACGGTCTATTACTCCGGTGAGGCAGGCAACGTCGCCACCACACTGCCCACCGGCACGGCGACCTACACCGTGAAGTCGATCAACAACGACTATTCCGGTGCGGGCAGCAGCCTGCCGACCAGTACGCTGACGGCCAACTTCGGTGGCTACAGCGCCAGCTCGACCGGCGACATCAGCTTCACCGGCGGCACCATCACCGTGAACGGCGCACGCGTGCAGTTGGGCGCGAACAATGTGGCCGTCAGCAGCGTCGCCGGGACCAACGGTGCCTTGAACGGTGACTTCTTCGGCACCGGCGCATCGGCCGTTGCAGGCACGGTCAAGTTTGCCGACCGCAGCAAGGACACCGCGTTCGGCGGCGGCAAGAACTGACCGTCGGCCATCTCCCCAGGCAGCGGGCACCTGCAGCTGCGTGCCAACCCAAGGAGTTTGGATGAAGTGTTGCAGACCTGGCAGGGGCTGGCTTGGGCCACCCCTGCCTTTCACCCTTGAAAGACGTTGGACCCGGCGATGACGATCCGCGATGAACAACGCTGTCAGGCGGCCTTTGCCGCGCCGCTGCCTGCATGGGCCAGGCGCGGCTGCGTGCGTGCCGGCGTTTGGCTTGGCGGAATGTTTCTGGCGCTGCTCGGCATCACCGGCAACGCACATGGCCAGGACGACACGCGGCGGATGCTGGAGCACAAGGCGCTGCAGCAATCGGTCGAGCGTGAGCAGCAACTGGTGGAACAGGCCGATAATTCGGAGCGGCCCACGCTGTCCGTCGACGGCAGGACCTATCGCGTCGAACACACGGCCAACGATGTGGGCCAGGCGCTCTATCTGATGTTGCAGAACCGCCAATGGCAGATGGCCGGGCAGTTTCTTGAAGAGTACAAAGGCCTGCCGGATCGGGACCCGCTGCTGGTGCATTACGCGCAGGCGATGCTGGCGCGGGTGGATGGTCGGCATGCCGAGGCGATTGCCGAGTTCGCCACGCTGCTGGAACGGAAGCCGGATTTCCTGCTGGCCCGTCTTGAACTGGCGCGGACGCTGTTCGAGGACCAGCAGGACACCGAAGCCGCGCAGCTGTTTGACGCCATCGCAGCCTCGCTGGACGCCGGGGACGCGCGCAATGAAGGCGTGCGCAGCACCGTTGCCATCTTCCAGAAGGCGCTGCGCAACCGCCAACGCTGGGAAGGCACGTTCTCGCTGGGGCCGCAGTGGAGCGACAACGTCAATCGCACTTCGGCCAGTCGCATCTGCCTGTTCCTTGTGGGCAGCGAATGCCTGGTTGATCGCCAGACACCCGCGCCGATCACCGCGTCGGGTGTCGATTACGACGCGACTTTGAACAAGCGCGTGCCGCTGTCGGGCCATCACGGTCTTTACCTGCGCGCGCTGCTTTTTGGGCAGGCTTATCGCCACGCCAGCGCCTACAACGAAGCGAGTTTTGCTGCACAGGCGGGCTACAGCTACCGCAGCGCACGCCACACCTTTGCCGCAGCGCCGTCGTTTGACTATTACGCCTGGGGCAACCAGGCGCTGTATGGCGCACTGGGCGCCCATGCCGAGTGGAGCTGGATGCCCTCGCGCCAGGCCATGTTCCGGGTTGAGGCGGACCGGAAGCATCTGCGCTATCGCAGCGATGTGCTGGCCGACAACCATGACGGTGATGTCAGCTCCGTGTACGCCACCTACTTCCGCGCGCTGGATGCGAGGTGGACGCTGTTTGCCGGCATCGACATCACCGACAGCGACGCCCCGCAAGCGATGAATGCCTACCTGCAGCGCGGTGCCCGGCTGGGTGCATCGCTGCAATGGCCGGAAGGCTTCAACAGCACGCTGATGGTCTCGCTGCGGCAGCGCATCCATGGCGCCTACAGCGCATTGCTGGAACAGCGGCGCAGGGATGACGAGCAGAACTACACCCTGGTCATCAGGGCCAGCCGCTGGGCCTTTGCCGGCTTCACCCCGGTGCTGACCCTGCGCAGGAATGTCGTCAGCAGCAACGTCGGCTGGCTCTACAGCTACGACAAGCACGTTGCCAGTTTGAAGCTGGAACGCGCGTTCTGAACCCCACACCCGAAGGCAACCGCATGAATGACACCGTTTCCCACGTGACTCCCCCGCGCAGCCAGCGCCTCAAGTCCGCCACGCATGCCACCCATGACAGGCTGGACAAACGGATCATGGCTGCCGACATCTTTGCCGGCCGCGAGCAGTTTGTCGGCTTCCTGCGCGTGCAGTACCGCTTTCATCGCGACATCGCACCGCTGTATGACGACCCGGCACTGGTCGCGCTGATCCCCGAACTGGGCGCGCGTGCACGGCTGCTGCGCATTGCCAATGATCTGTCCAGCCTGGGCCACGGCGTGCCGGACATCACGCAGGTTCCCGCAGCGGCGGACATCAGCCCGCATCAGGCATTGGGCTGGCTGTATGTGGCCGAAGGCTCGAATCTGGGCGGCACGCTGCTGTTCAAGCTGGCGCGCGAACGCCTGGGCCTGCACCAGCAGCTGGGCGCCGGCCACCTGGCGGCAGATCCGGACGGCGCCGCCCGGCATTGGCGGCAGTTCACCGCGGCATTGGATGCATTGCCGATGGACGCGGCGCAGGAGCAGCAGCTCATTGCCGGTGCCGAGCAGGCCTTTGCCACGGTGCGTGGCTATGTGGAGCAGGAGCTGCCGCAGGTGAGCGATGTGCAGGCCGCACGCCACTGATGGCGACCCTCGGCGGAAGCGGCAATGTCGTGGCGCGGGCGACATGACAACGACCGCATCGTTGCCCGTGCCGAAGCAGATGGGTGGCATGCGCCGTTTGCTGCTGCGCGCACTGGCGGTCGTCAGCCTGGGCGTGGCCTTTGTCGGCGTGGTGACACCGGGCCTGCCGAGCACGGAGTTCGTGCTGCTGGCCGCATGGGCCGCCGCACGCAGTTCACCCACGTTGCATGCATGGATCCTCCGCAACCGCGTGCTGGGGCCGCTGCTGGCGCAATGGCGGAGCGGTCGATTGCCGCGCCGTGCCAAGTGGGCGGCAACGGCATCGATGACCGCTGCCGGCGCCTTTGCGGCCGTGACCATTCCGCACCGGCCCAGCGTGCTGATCATCGTGGGCTGCATGGCCTGCGTGCTGCTGTGGCTGTGGTGCAAACCCGAACCCTGATCCACCACCCATTCCCTACCGCAGACGTTGTGGCAAGCAATGCCAACGCTGCGTCCCTCCACCTGATGCTGGATTGATCAATGCAGAACCTGGCAAGCAAACTTCCCCCCGACCTGAGCCCCTGGCAGATGTTCCTGCATGCGGACTGGGTAGTGCAGACCATCATGGTTGGCCTCGCGCTGGCCTCGCTGGCGACCTGGACCGCGCTGCTGGCCAAAAGCTGGGAGCTGCGCGGCGCGGCCCGCGCGTTGAGCAATGCGCGGACCGGGCTGCTGCTTGCCACGCGGGTTTCGGACACCGAATTCCTTGAGCAGGGTGTCGCGCGGGACATGGTCAGCGAAGCCCAGGATGAACTGCTGCAGTCCACGGGTCTGCCGGACAAGGCCGCAATCAAGGAGCGGGTGGCGTCGCGGCTGGAGCGGGTGGAGCTGCGGCATACGCGGCAACTGCGCAGCGGTACCGGCGTGCTCGCCACCATCGGTGCCACCGCACCGTTCGTGGGCCTGTTCGGCACGGTGTGGGGCATCATGAACAGCTTCGTCGGCATTGCGCGCTCCAACACCACCAACCTGGCCGTTGTCGCACCGGGCATCGCCGAAGCCCTGCTGGCCACCGCACTGGGCCTGGTGGCTGCAATCCCGGCGGTGGTGATCTACAACCATTTCGCCCGCCGCCTGCTGGTGCTGCGCGCGGAGCTGGGTGATGTGTCCGCCTGCATCCAGCAACTGGTTTCGCGGGACCTGGATCGCCAGCAGGTGATGCAGTTGGGCACCGCCCGCAACGAAGTGCGTTGAGGCTGGCATGGCGATCAGGACACGGGACGAACATCCCGAGCTGGAAGAAAACCACGAGATCAATGTCACGCCCTTCATCGACGTGATGCTGGTGCTGTTGATCATCTTCATGGTGGCTGCGCCGCTGGCCACGGTGGACGTGCCGGTGGATCTGCCGGCCAGCACCGCACAGGCGCAGCCCGAGCAGGACAAACCGCTGTATCTGACGGTGGATGCGAACCTGGCCTTGAGCCTGGACCAGCAGCCGGTCAGCCGCGATGCGTTGCAGTCGCGGTTGCACGAAGTCACGGCCGGTGACCGCGAGCGGCGCATCTTTCTGCGCGGCGACCACCGCATTGCCTACGGCGACCTGATGGCAGTGATGAACCTGCTGCGCGATGCCGGCTACCTGAAAGTAGCGCTGGTCGCGCAGGAGCAGGCAGGGCCATGATCGGCTCCGATGGCGCGCGGAAAAATCTGCGCTGGATGGGCAGCTTCATCGTGGTGCTGGCCGTGCACGCACTGGTGATTGGCGGTGCGATGTACTGGCAGCGCCAGCCGCTGCAGCCGATTGCTGCCGCGCAGCCGCAGGCGGTGATGGTGGAGCTGGCGCCGCTTGCCACGGCGCCGGAAGCCGCGCCGAGCGATGTCGCGCCCGGCCCCGTGCAGCAGGAGACCGCTGCAGCACAGGCCGTGCAGGAGCCGCAGCCGCAGGCCGAGCCGTTGCCCGCGCCGCCACCGATGCCGCCCTTGCCGACGGCGGCGGCCGCTGTAGTGACACCGCAGGAGCACACCTTGTCGCAGACAACCGCGTCAGCGGCGGCGCAGGCATCGGCACCGCCTCAGGTGGATGCGGCCCGGTCGTCACGCTATGCGGCGCCGCAGGCCAGTGCAGGCAGCAGCAGCCCGGCATTTGCCGATTGGCAGGCGCAGCTGCTGGGGCATCTGGAGCGCTTCAAGCGCTACCCGCGTGCGGCGCAGCGGCGGCGCTACGAAGGCGTTGTGCAGGTGCATTACCGGGTTGATCGCCTGGGCAATGTGCTGATGGCGCAACTGGAGCGCAGCAGTGGCCATGCGCCGCTGGACGAGGAAGCACTGGCCGCGGTGCAGCGTGCCAGCCCCTTGCCACCGCCACCGGCGGAGGTAACGGGTGATCCGGTGGACGTGACCACGCCGGTGCAGTTCTTCATGCGTTGAGGCGGTGGGCCAAACCGCAGTGGTGTCCGGTTGCGTGGGCGGGCCTCAGCAGGCCAGCACGAACTGGCCCAGGAAGATTCCGGCACCCAGCAGCCACATTGCCAGCATCGCCGGCAGGCTGGCGATGCGCAGCGCCCAGCGCCACTGCCTGCGCGCCTGGCGCGTGGCGCGATAAATCAACCACGGCAGCAGTGCACCGGCGACCAGGAATACGGCAAAGATCGCCCAACCCAGCGCCCAGAACGCAGAAGACTTTTCATCCAGATCCATTGGGCATTGCTGCATGGCTGAAGCGGCAACCGGCAGCAATGCCGTGCTTCCTGCCAGACTTTTCTTGAACAAATGCTGCCGCCGCAACGCGATGCCCCCGAATTCATCCGGCCGCATCGTGCCACAGCAGTTGTTCAGGAAAAGTCATGCTGCGCCCCGTTGTGCCGTGCAACCAAGGCGGTGAGCGTGACAGGGCGACCTGCAGCACGGTGCGGCCACCGGCTTGGCGCATGGCCTACTCGGGCAGTGTGGACAGATACTCGATCACTGCCTGGCGTCGTGCCGGGTCGGAGGTGGCATTGACCATCTTGCTGCCGGGCACCTGCCTGGTTGGTGCCTTGAGGAAGGCATCCAGGGTCTCTGCGTCCCAGGTGATGTTGCTGGCCCGCATTGCTTCGGAGTAGTGGTAGCCCGGCGCGGTGCCTGCCTTGCGGCCGATCACGCCGTGCAGGTTGGGACCGACGCGGTGGCCCAGATCGGCACGGGTGTCATGACAGCCGGCGCAGATGGCGAAGGCACGTTCGAGCGCGCGTTGATGCGGATCGGCATTGGCCGAATGGTTGAACGCATCGCGCTGGCCGCAGGCGCTGAGTGCGAGGCAGGCAAGAGCGATCAGTGGCAGGCGGAGCATTGCTTTCTCATTGCGACGGCGGGCGCGGGGTGTGCAGCGTCGGCAATGATGGCCGGTGCCGGGATTGGAAAGCAAAAGGTCGAGTCAGAAAGGAACCTGCTGAAATCATCCCCTCTCCCGCATGGCGGGAGAAGGGGTAGGGGTGAGGGCGCATTTCGCACCGGCCATGCCGCGCACGCGTTGCGTTGATTCACGCCCACGCCTGCGGCCCGTGAAGCGCAGGCCTCATTCCGCTGCAGAAACTTGCTGAAGTCATCCCCTCTCCCGCATGGCGGGAGAGGGGTAGGGGTGAGGGCGCATTTCGCATAGGCCATGCCGCGCGCGCGTTGCGTTGATTCATGCACAAGCCTACGCCCCGTGAACGACAGGCCTCACTCCGCTGCAGAAATCTACTGAAGTCATCCCCTCTCCCGCATGGCGGGAGAGGGGTAGGGGTGAGGGCGCACTCAGAAGCACACGTACAGCGCTCTCGCCCCATCACCCCCAGGCAACACGCACATCCATGACGGATTGCGGTGTCCAGGTTCACCGCTGTCTTGTCCGTCATGCGCAACAAGACAGCGGGCAAACTCACATCGCCGGGTAGTTCGGCCCGCCACCGCCCTGCGGGGTCACCCACACGATGTTCTGGGTAGGGTCCTTGATGTCGCAGGTCTTGCAGTGCACGCAGTTCTGCGCATTGATCTGCAGACGCGTGTCGCTGCCTTCACCGACAAATTCGTACACACCAGCCGGGCAATAACGCGCTTCCGGGCCACCGTAAGTGGCCAGGTTGACCGTCACCGGGATGCTGGCGTCCTTCAGCGTCAGGTGGCTGGGCTGGTCTTCTTCATGGTTGGTCGACGACAGGAACACCGAACTCAAACGGTCGAAGGTCAGCACGTTGTCCGGCTTGGGATACACAATCTTCGGCTGCGTGGCGGCCGGCAGCAGGCACTCGTGGTCGGCCTGGGTGCGGTGCAGGGTCCACGGCGCGGTGCGGAAGCCCAGCATCGGCAACACCAGCTGTTCGATGCCGGTCATCAGCGTGGCCACGGTGCGGCCCTTCTTGAACCACTGCTTGAAGTTCTTGGCCTGCATCAGCTCGGCCTTCAGCCAGCTGTTCTCGAATGCCTGCGGATACGCGCTCAGTTCATCGCGGCTGCGGCCGGCGACCAGCGCGTCGAATGCGGCTTCGGCGGCCAGCATGCCGGTCTTGATCGCGGCGTGGCTGCCCTTGATGCGGCTGACGTTGAGGTAGCCGGCTTCGCAGCCGACCAGCGCGCCGCCCGGGAACACCGTCTTGGGCAGCGACAGAATGCCGCCGGCGGTGATCGCACGCGCGCCGTAGGCAATGCGCTTGCCGCCTTCCAGGTGCTTGCGGATGGCCGGGTGGGTCTTGAAGCGCTGGAATTCCTCGAACGGGCTCAGCCACGGATTCTTGTAGTCCAGGCCGACCACATAACCGATCGACACCTTGCCGCCCTCGGCGTGGTACAGGAACGCGCCGCCGTAGGTGTCGTTGTCCAGCGGCCAGCCGGCGGCATGCACCACCAGGCCCGGCTCATGCTTGGCCGGGTCGATCTGCCACAGCTCCTTGATGCCGATGCCGTAGGCCTGCGGGTCCTTGCCGGCGTCGAGCTGGAACCTGCTGATCAGCTGGCGGCCAAGGTGGCCGCGCGAGCCTTCGGCGAACACGGTGTACTTGGCATGCAGTTCCATGCCGCGCTCGTAGTTCGGGCCGGGCGTGCCGTCCTTGTGGATGCCCATGTCGCCGGTGGCCACGCCCATCACCGCGCCGCTCTCGTCGTACAGCACTTCGGCCGCGGCAAAGCCCGGGAAAATGGAAACCTCCAACGCCTCGGCCTGTTGTGCGAGCCAGCGGCTCACTTCACCCAGCGAGACGATGTAGCTGCCTTCGTTGTGGAAGCACTTGGGCAACAACACGTTGGGCGTGGTCTTGGCGCCGGTCTCGTTGAGGAACAGGAACTCGTCGCGGGTGACGGCCTGCTTCAGCGGCGCACCGCGCTCGGCCCAATCCGGGAACAGCTCGGTGAGCGCGCGTGGGTCCATTACCGCGCCGGAGAGGATGTGCGCGCCCGGCTCGGAGCCTTTCTCCAACACGCAGACCGACAGCTCCTGTCCCTTCTCCACGGCCAGCTGGCGCAGGCGGATGGCGGTGGCCAGACCGGCGGGGCCGGCGCCGACGATGACGACGTCAAACTCCATCGCTTCGCGCGGCGGCAGTGCGGAGGTGGCTTCAGTGTTCATGCAAGGGCTCTTGGGTAAAGGCCGGCGCGTTCAGGGCGACGACGGTTGCCTGGAACCGCCACCTCAATACGAGGCGGCGATGATCTCCGAAGGTGCAGCGTCCCGGATCAGCCCTGCATGGTCGGCCAGTTGGCAAACACGCGTTGCAGGTGCTTGATGCGGTGCGACTGGCCCATCACCCACGGATGGGTGGTGAGCGCGAGCAGGCGTCGTTGTCCGCTGCGCTGCGCCTGCTCAGGCAGGAAATCACAGGCATCGGCCAGCGGGTCCGCATGCTCGACCCCGGCGTGTGGATTTTCGCTGACCACGCAGCGATCTTCCAATGCCAGTGCCAGCGGCCGTGTGGAGGACGGGCCATTGATGGCCTGGAACGGGCAGGGCCGCCGGCCCCGGCGTTGTGGCCAAACCCCGCCACACCAGCGCGTTGCGGCTATTCCGGGCTGTTGTGCGGCAGCGGCCGGCCGGCAGTCACCTGCGCGGATGGGGACATCGGCATGCGCGGTCGATGCCTGCAAAGTGCGCTGGATGCATTCAGCTTTGCGTGCTCCGCCCAGTCCGCCTCGGCGATGGCCGCGGCTGTTCCCGCCGTGCGTCTCCCACCCGGTATTGAGTGGCTTGAGCCGGGGTTGGCATGCAGACCGTACTTTTCTGCGGCATCCAGTACGCGAAATACAGCGGCGCGAGCCAGCCGGCGTTGCTCAATCACTGTTGCCTCTGATCCCGCCGGCCCTGTGGGGCCTTACTTGAGCGTCAGCTGCAGCCAAGCCGCCGAGGGATTGCTCAAGCCCCGCCGGGCGCAGGTTTGCGGCTATTTCCAATCTGCCCGGCCACCGTGCTGCCGATCAGCCAGATGCAGAATGAGACCGGAAAGGTGATCTGGCTGTCGGGGTGGGTCATCAGGTTGACGACGAAGTGGGCAGGCCCCTGCGTGGTATCCATGAAGCTGAGCACGGATGCCATCCTGTAGGCACCCATGAGAAGGCTGCTCAGCAAAAGTGCGGACACGACCAGGGAAACAAGCGTCACCCCCAGGTTGCTGGCCAGTGTTCTGGCCTTCAAGGAGAGGACCGTCGCCACGGCAACGATGATGACGAGGAGCGCAGCGAGCAGAAGAATCCTCCACAACGCTCCGGAGAATGTCATCACGGTAAACAGCAGGGACGGCGTCTGCCAGGCCTTGATGATGAGCGGCAATGACTGCACCACCTCCGCGCACAGCGCAAACACAAGCGGTACCGCAAGGCAGAACAGCAGCGCAAGCAACAGTCGTTGTTTCATGCAGAAATTCCATCCATGGCCAGCTGTCGGAGAAACAGCGTGGGGTGGCGCCGCTCAATCGGCGCGGTTCAACGGGGCAACAAACAGGAGCTGCTCACTCAACGCCGGGTCAGGGTCACGCCATCAACGGTCATTTTCCAGACGCCATCTTCTTCGTGCGGCGGAGCCGTCACCACAAACCGGGTCTTCAGCGGGCCGACGCCAACGACCATGTCGTTGCCTTCAAACGCCTTGATCGGCGCATCAATGGACTTGCTGGTGTTGGGCGTGGGGTTGTGCTTGTAGGCGACCCGGCCTTCCTGGCCGATGATCAGCGACATCGTCTCCGACTCCCAGGTGCCTACATAGTCCTGCTTGTCGGCCGGCACCGGCTTGGCACAGGCGGCCAGGGCCAGCAGCATCACCAGCAGCAGCGGGAGCAAACGAAAGCGGTATGCGAGTGTGTTCATCGTGATCCCCGGTGAGTGCGTGTTGGCGTGGTTCAACATTGGAAACCGAGCACCTGTTCGGTGCCGTCATCGTTGCTGCGGTCCAGGTCCTTGCGGCGTTCCAGTGGCTGGGTGCAGCCGCGTGGCTGGATATAGTCTGCCGCCAGGGATTCAATCCCGGCCATGTCCAGTGCCTGGCCATCGTGCGCGCGCACATGGATGTAGTACGGCTGCTGGAAAAGCACGATGTAGGTGTCCAGAGAATAGCGCCGGCCCGCGTGCTCAAGCTCGGCATGGTTTTCATCCACCTTGCTCCAGCTGCGGTCAACGAGGCTTTCGGTGGCATGCGCCTGCACGGGCAACAGTGGCAGTGCGAGCAATGCCAGGGCGATGATTCCTTTCATGGGTGTCCTTGGGTGGGTAAGCCCCTGGGGCAGGGGAGGGCATGAAGCCATGCGCCCTGCTTCGGGTCAACCGGCTGCTGCGGCCAATGCGGTGCCGGTCACCATCGCGCGGGGTTGCCTTACATGGACGCCTCCGTCTGCGAAGGGCCTTTCAGCTCGATCGTGTTGCCGTCCGGATCGGGAAAGTACAGCGACAAACCATCGCCCTCGGCACCGAAGTTGACCTCGGCCGCCGTCGGCCGGATGCCGAATGCCTGCAGGTGGGCAGTGATGGCGTCTTCATCGAAAGGCTCCACGCGCAGACACAGGTGGTCGACATTGCGCCCCGTCGATGCCGCTGCCGGGCCACCGCGCGCGCCGAGAGTTCCGTCCACGCTGATCAGGTCGATCATCGACGCGCCGGCACGCAGATGCACCAGGCCAAGGTGGTCGCGCCGACGCACCACGTCACATCCAAGAACCGCCGCATAGAACGCGATGCTGGCTTCCAGATCCTGCACGCGCAACACGACGTGGTCGATGCGCTGCAGGGCAAACGGTAGGTTCATGATCGTTGCTCCCGGCAATGAAGGAACGGGCAGTGCTGTGCTCCACCAGGGCAGCTGCGGTGCCCCGCGTGACGTCAACGGGCCAGCAGTTGGTATTCACCGGGGTTGCCCAGCACGGCGTTGAACACATGGCGTTCATTGGAATACGTATGCGTTGCCACGAGCGTGAGCGTGTTGTCGTGCAATTGCACGCCGGCACCATCCGCTGCGCAGGCCCACATGCCGTTGGACACTTCGGCAAGCGGCACCCGGGCCAGTGGCTGCGCGGACGCGTCCGGCGCGGCAGCGCTCAACCATTCGATCCAGACACGGCAGGAAACGTGTTCGTAGCCCACGTACTCAATCACCACCTGATAGATGCCTTCGCGGCCACCCGACTGCCAATGCCCGCCTTTGAGGGTGACGGTGGAGGGTTCGTCATGCGTCGCCGTCTCCACCACAACGGGTGACGGCGCCGCCGCTGGCGGCACGGCTGCAACGGCAACAAGCGGCGCACATAGCCACAGCACCAGCATCATTCTTTGCATGACTACGACTTTCCTCATGGCGAAGCAGCCTGAAACAGTTTGCCCTGGAACGTACGAACTGCCGGACTGAAGAACAGATAGGCCGAGAATGCCAGGAGCAGGCCTGCCGTAGCGGTGAGCAGAACAGCGCTGGTGCTGTTGGCGCTGAAGGTGGCAATGGCAGCGGCCAGCAGCGGCAAGCCGGAAACTGCGCAAAGGGTGGCCAGAATATTGCCGGCCACCCTGCTGCCGCGGAAGACGAAGCAGAACAGAGCCACGGTGACCGCCAGCCTGCCCAGCACAACCGGCTGCTGGGCCGCGTGGATCTGCCAGGCAATGAAAGCCAGGTAGGCGCCTGCAAACAAAGCCAACGGCAGCGGAGGTCTTTTCATGGGCACAAGCGTCCGATTGAAACCGCCCCCGAAGCGGCGGAGGTTTGGGGGAATTGTCAGGTTGCAATTGCGCGATAGGCAAAGTAGCCACCGCAGCCAACAATGATCCAGAACAACAGGCCTACAACAATGCAAGCCGCGTCATCCTGCTTTGCCCCGGGCCTGGCAAGACGGACCAGAACATGGCCCGTGCCCTGGATGAGGATCTCAAAAAAGACCTCAACAACGAGGCGGCCGACAACGCGGACAATGCCTCCAAGTGCTTCCCCTGCGATTTCCCCAAGCGGCATGATTGTCCCGTATGTGGCTTGAAGCCAGAATCAGGTTGAACGGCGGAGCGGCGTCGGCCCGGATGATTTTTCAGTTGGTTTGGCCAGAGCGCCTTGCTTTGATAAGGCGTGCAACAGCCAATATTGGATAAATGAGGCAGAAGAAAATTACTATCGGCTTGGAGAAGTTGGCTGTTAATCCAAGCCAGAAATTCAATGTGTCGATTAACCTTGGCGTGAATACTGCGCCAGGCATGTGGGCATAATAATAGGCGCGATACACGATGTTGAGAATGATTGCGCAGGCCGCAATGCCGATGATTACGCGAGAAAGCAACGATAGCCGTGGCAGCTTGGCGCGTAGTGGGTAGTAGATGATCAGCCAGGGTGCGAGAGAGAGTGCAATGATTGGCAGGTCGCGATAGCGGTATCCAAAAATCTCATTTATGAAATTACTCGACCACCAGGAATGGGTTAGCCAGTAAGTGAGAAGTCCGTAACAAATTGCGACAAAGATCATTGGTTGCTTGATTCCGCGATTGAGCCGCGCCACGAAATGGCTTCGGTCTGGATGAACTCGTGGCCTCCCGCTTGTGCTTGCCCGGAGATAACGCTTTCAATCCAATCGTTGTAATGACTCAGGCGGACACTGCAACTGATTTGACCGTACCGTCCAGGCGTCCTGATGGCACTTTGAGGGTCTGACCATGAAGTCAGTCCGGCCAGCAGCCCATCCTTCCCAGTCTGGAGAAGAACCGGCCCGCCACTGTCGCCGTTTCCAGATCCGCCCTCAAGGGGCAGGCCATCGGATGGCTTGTCGAAGATGTAGCAGAGCCATCGGCCATCGGCGCTGGTGATCTTGTTGTACGCGTGGCGAAGCTCGGTGCGGTGGGAATCACTGAATTCGTACCCGGTGGCTCCGTTGCCCGTGGCGCCTTTCCCCATGATCTTGACGACTTGGCCGAACTCGTCATCACCCTGGTTGATCACGGCCGGAGCAACGTCGGCAATGGGCTGCGCCAGTTCGACAAGCGCAATGTCATCGGAGGAAGAAAGCAGCACCCTGAGCAGTGTCCAGTCCCAGGTGGCCAGCGCCTGGTCCAACAGCTTCTGCGATGGCTTCTTGTATCCCGGGTGTATTACCAGGCGTTCGACGTCCCTGGGTATCCCATCGATGGTGACTTGCCTGATTTGAGACTGCCAGGTGACCGCATGGGCGGCGGTGACGACCCAACGCGGCGCAATCAGCACGCCATGTCCTTCGCCAGGCAGGTCGGCCAGAGCACGAAACTCGGACGCGGGAACTCGATACTTCGCGTCATCGACATCATCGCGAATGACGATGCCGCTTGCGCTGAAGGCCACGGAGAGCAGTGCGAGCAACAAGAGTCGGGGCATTGCGGTTCCTTCAGAAGGCTTCTTGAGAGAGCCAGCGCCAGAACCAGGTCGACACTGTGAAGCAGTGGCCGACTTGATTGAATTGTCAGGCCTCATCCGATCTACCGGAATCACGGCGAAATACGTTGACCACCCAGCTGGCTCCGAACAGAATCAGCGCTGGGCCAATGCCGAGGGTCATGAAGCCGCCGGTGTATTGAGGCTGTCGTTCGATGAAGGTGTTGTAAAGCACCCAGAGAATAATGGCCAGGCCAATAACCAAACAGAGCAGGCCGAATAAAGCCGCTGGCAGGCCCATGAGCATGGCCAGCGTGCGCTCGGCACGGTTTGGGTTGGGGCGATTGCGAAGCAGACTGGCGAGATCAAGCCAATAAAGGATCGAAAACAACAGGCCGACCACAAGAGAAAGAAAGAAAAACGCGTTGTGGGTGAGGCCGAGCAACAGTATCGAAAGCGGCATGGCCGCAAGTGATACGCCGAGTTTCAATGCAATCTTTCTCATGGTGCCTGGCGCCTGAGTTAAGCCGAGCAGCGATGCGGCGTCGGCTTGAGTGAATTGTTGGGGCTTACAGGCGCATGCCCAGCCAAATGACTGCCTCCGTTGAGGCTGACACTATTGGGGTGAGAACCCTGGGCCAGAATGTACCAGCCCCGATATGGCCAAGCGACTGGTCATGATGCTGTTGCTCCTCAGCTACGATGGATGAAATGGCAACGACGGCGGAAGGGTCATGCCCATGGAGCACGGACAGTTGATGCTCCAGGTGCCGCAACACGACAGCCTCTACTGCTGCCGTAGTAGCCGCAATGGCGCCGGAACCAAGCAGGCCAGTGATGGCGCCAAGCATGAAACCGCCAATGCCGCATAGCCAATAGCTCCGGCAGCGGTGGACACCGCGGCGCCGCAGCTCTGTGGCGAAGATTGCCCGATGTCCTTGTTCGTGAGAGCGGAACTCGGCCAGCACAGAGACCATTGCCGGAGCCGTGAGTCGGGCCATAAGGATTTGGCCGGTGTAAATATTGACGGCTCCATGCTCCCCAGCATGATTGACCTTGATGATTCGATCACCCAGGTTGTTGGCGACAGCTTGCACGACTGCTCCCATGTTGGCCCCAACGCCCCAATTAAGCCGTGCTGCGGAGCAGCTTCGGTTTGAATGAAGTGTTAGGCCGCAAATCTGCTAAGTGGCTTTGGCATCACCATGTGCGCCTCTGGATAGGGGCCTGATACGCCAAGTACAAACATGGCCAGCGAGAACGCTCCGCGGAGTGCTGGCCGGAGAATCACTCGATAGAACGACGAAGCGAGCAGCCGCATGAACGTGAAAACCTGTGAGCCGACCAAGAGAATAAAGAGATCTAATCCAAGGGCATCAACGAGTGGCAGCAATAGCCGCAACTCCGGATGAGCGACCAGGACAGCTATCGCAATAATCGTAGCGACAACTACCAGGTGCCGATACCAACGCTCTTTACGCCACTCAAATATCTGCATTTTTCGACCTGAAACCTGAATTGTGCCGGCCCGTGAGGCAAGTTCGGTTTGTGTGAATTGTCAGGTTCGCGCTCTGTATCTGTGAATGGCCATTGGTACCCACGAGACGAGAAGAAGTGAAGCGTATATCAGACTTACTACTAACAAGCTCTGGCCATAGCTCCTGTAACGGGGTCGAAATTCATATAGAGCCCAAAGGAAGCCAAGTGCCGGCGCGATGGATGCGATCACTGAATGTCCAACGGCGAGCTTGCGTGAAACGTAATTGCCTTTATTGAAGAAAAATAGTGTTACCGCCAGGTGGATTAATGTTAATGGGGCAATTACGAAGAACATATACATCATCGTAAAAATCCCGGTGAAGTCAGACGCCCATGCAACACTCGGTAGTGCCGTCAAAAATGAGAAGGCCGAAATACGTACTGTGCGCATACCTAGCACCAGAGTTAAGCCGACCCGCGAAGCGGTCTCGGCTTGAATGAATTGTTAGGCCGCAAAGCTACGCTCTATCCGCTTCCCTTGAACTCTCTCAAGAACGGCCAACGATACAACGGGCGAAATAACAAAAACTAGAGTATTCAATAGGAATGGAAAGCCACCGGCCTGAGCTAAGGCGAGTGCCGATACAGATCCACCGACGGAAACCGCAATCCAATGATAGGTGAAGGTAATAGATGCATACATGACAAATGCTAGTCCCGCCGACACGGCAAAGATGCCACGTTTGGACAGTGCACCGCTACGAAGCGCCATGAATACAGAGACGAGTGCGGCGATTGGACTAACGCAGTCAAATGCCAGACTAAACTCTAAGCTAGCTTGCAACCAAACAAGCGCCGCCGAAATGGCGATGTAAGCAACACAGAACAGAGCATAGGGAGTTAATCTGATCATGAGCGATCCTTGCGGACTAACGTTGGAGTTAAGGCCGGGTGACCGGCGCAGCCGGACACGTCGGGCGGAACGCAGTGGAGCGAACCTTGAACGACTTGTTAGGAAGCAGTGGCAAGGAGCAAGGCTTGATATTTAATGACATTTTCTTTGCACCACGCCACATAAGCAGATGTTCCAATTTTCTTAAGATTTGGTA
Source organism: Stenotrophomonas sp. STEN056 (assembly GCF_056759635.1). Classification (NCBI taxonomy): domain Bacteria; kingdom Pseudomonadati; phylum Pseudomonadota; class Gammaproteobacteria; order Lysobacterales; family Lysobacteraceae; genus Stenotrophomonas; species Stenotrophomonas sp. STEN056. The sequence goes on along the minus strand of NZ_JBRRDL010000021.1, from coordinate 39,106 downwards.
AATCTCCGACCACAATTTCTTGGAAGAAAGACAGGCAATGTTGCCAGCCGGATTTCTCGGGCTCACTTTCAATCCAGCATTCGTATCCAAAAGCTGTGACCGACAAGCTGCTGTCATTGTTGGTCCTACGCAGTACTGCGTTAGCTACCTCTATGCCCCAGGCTAGAGCCTCTTCTTCTGATTTGGAATTGATAAATATGCCTGTAGAAGATTCGTAGTCCTCAATAATGCACTTCTGCCAAAGCAGATATGGCTCTGGCTCGTGATATTGAAAACCAACTAAGCAATTTTGCACATCTGCCTCCTAATCCCGGAGCTAAGCCGACTCGCGGAGCGGGCTCGGCTTGAATGAACTGTTAGGCCGGGACAGCGACCGGGCCACTAGCCAGAAGCAAGTGGATGCGCTGAGGATCAGAAGCACCGGCACGAACACCTCCAGCGACAGGTAAATCCAGCTTTCCCAGGCATTTTGCTTGGAGAGATCGGAATAGTAGAAGACTGCTCTGTAGATCGCGTCAGAGAGGAATGACCACAAGATGAGGGCTGCCACTGAAGTGAAAAGTAGCCGACTGGATCTGGTGCGAAGAGATCGCATCAAGAGCCAGGAGCCTGACAGCACTATCAGCAGCCCCAGCGCTGCAGCAACTCCGAGAATCTCTTGTGGCCCCATAACCCCTCCTCCACGGCTTAGCGCCTGATCTACGCCGCGCCATGAATTGACGCTGGCTTGAATGAATCGTCAGGTGCGACCCAATCGAGCGCGCACCCAAGCCCATATCGATGGAAGCCGCTTATTGGGTGTAACAAAGACAGGAATATTCCATAGACGCTTGTTAAGTCTAACCCTCAAACTCCCATCTGGTAATTCCTCTGAGGATAGCCCCGGAACCAATTCCTCTGTCCTTGGCATGAGACAAGGCGCGGGAAATCCATCTAGTACGCCGACTTGGAGTGAGGCCCCGTTCAATGAAAATAGTCCGCTGCGGCTACATTCTTTACAGGTGAAAGTTTGCCAGCGCCTAGGGAGCGTGTAGCGAGCAGAATCCAAAATGTCACAAGGCGATAGTGTGGACCAGCAATTTGTACACCTCAGCGACATAGCACCCAACGGCTGAATTATGCCGATCCACGCAGCGGGTTCGACTTGAATTGTTAGCTGCCTGCCCGTGCAGACAACATGTGGGAGAAATACTCACCGTACGCACCGCGCCCTTCGAGCACGGTGGCAGGTGGGCCGCTTGGTTGGATCATAGCGGCGCGGCCGGTGAGGAGATAGCCTACCTTCGCCCAGTACGCCTCGTCCCCTAGACACCATGGAAAAAGCTCAGCCATAAGACCCACAACAAAACATACCTCTGGATCCGATGTGTCCGCACCGCCCAGGGCAGCAAAGGTCTCAGAGCAGATTCGTGCCGTGTCCGCCCCCGTAGGTAGGCCCGTGAGAAGCGGTGGCTCACAGCCGGCATACCAGCTAAGGAACAGTAGCCGGAGAGCTGTCTCTCGGTCTCTTTCGCCTGCGGCCCAGCGCGCTTGCAGCATGTCGAACGACTTGCCAAGCACAGGGGCACCATCGCGGCCCAAATAGCCTTGCTCTGTTGTGTTGATCTCGATGAGTGATGGGGCCATAGAGGCAGCTAACTCTGGAATTAGGCCGCGCTCCGCTCATTGCAGCCAGCCAGAATCGTACGTACAGCCAGCACTTGAAATGAGTACGGCTCGAGTGTGCAAAGAATAGCCATCCTTGTCCCAAGGTGCCGGCGTGGCATAGAGAATCATGGAGGATATGTCGCTGGCCGAAAAGCCATGTTTTGCAAGAAGCGCGTTTGCAGTGGACTGGAGGGAAGCTAGCGCCAAACGCAGCGGTTGAAGTTCCGCTGCCCTCGGCGGATAGGGCGCCGGAGCTAGGAGATCAATCTCCGTGGTCTCAACTGCAGCAGCGCGAAGCGCCTGAGCGAGGTGAGGCGAGATGTAGCTAAGCCCACTGCCCGCATGATGCGCAATGTTGTGAGCTACTCCTGCGAGTGTCGACATCCTGCCCATAGCAGCCTAACGCCCGAGTTAAGCCGCCACCACGAAGTGGTGGTCGGCTTGAATGAATTGTTAGGCCGTAGTTTCCCAGAAGTAGTGGATGAACTCATCCTCATACTCGGCCACCAGAGAAACAATAAAGTCGGTCTCCATTGAGTACATGAGGAGGGCTCCGATAAAGCCCTTTGACTCATGAAGTGGAAGTAGTAGCGGGGCAACGAGGTCGCTTGAACTCTCTTGGACGATTCTATTGAACGCGTCCTCAGATATGGCCTCAAACTTTGCGCCGTAAAGATAGGGAGCGAAGTCGCTCTGCCTGCCACTCCAATCGTCTGCCCATTCGGCCGAGCACCAGAACTTGATGCCATTGTCTGCGGCCAGCCGCGGAGCACGCGTGACCCGAATGTACTCCTCGGAATCGGGGACGCGGAACGCGTGCTGGGGATAACTCGTGAAGTATAGGCCAGAGTAGCTACCAACCATTTGCCATTGCGTCAGGCAGTTTCGCTCTATTGCTTCGAGATCGGTGCGAGCAAACATGTGATGAGGCCTAACGCCTGAATTAAGCCGACGCTGCGAAGCAGCGGTCGGCTTGAATGAATTGTTAGGCAGCATTGGCCGGAGATGTGTAACCGCCGCCCAAACCGCCCGCTTGTACAACACGACGCAGGCCGATCTTGCCACAGCTCGCAGGATCGTGGCTTGCCCCGTAAACCGTGAAGCGCGGTGCCGTCGAAGCCAAACGAAGTGAGTGCGGCGTGGCAATGAGGCATAAGGCGAAGCGCGAGCTAACCGATGGAAGAGGCGGTTGTGACCGCTGCCCGGAGCCGACCGCCCAAAGGCCGTTGTTGCACCCGAAGACAGAGCCACCAACCCACTTTTACCAATGCCGCCTAACTCCGGAATTAAGCCGACCCGCGAAGCGGGTTCGGCTTGAATGAACTGTTAGCCTCCTGCGCCACCTCGCCAAAGTACCATCGCTCACCAACCAGATGCCAGTCACTCTCTGGGTCGTGATAGTCCACGGTGAGGCCGACCTCGGAAAAGCCCTCGGGCAACGTAAGACCCCACTCATCCGAGATGCTCCGTCCCTCAATCAAGGTGGTTTGGCCGTACTCATTTGAGGAAGGCGAAACGTGCGATAGGAAGTAATCTTCCGAGAGGTAGATGCACAGTTCGCTAGTGAAGATGTCCGGAATGCATAAAACGCCTGTTACGCGGCACGCATTGGCTGATGTCGGTTTCGCGGCTGCCAAGAGAGCACACGCGTCAATTAGGCTTTGAGCGCAGACCCTGCAAATTTCATCAGTTGTCCATCGACTCTCGACTAAGTTGAGGTCAACCGGGATCTTCCAATTCCAGTACTGGTTCTCCGGCTGAAGTTCGTTGTCTGGCGGGAATCTGGTTGCTACTTCATCTGGCCAACGCCGAATTGCCCGTAGACGCCTCGCGACGCCTCTCAGTTTTTTACTATGGGGAACAAGTCTTCTTGACACGGCTAACGCCTGAGTTAAGCCGCTGCCACGAAGTGACAGTCGGCTTGAATGAATTGTTAGGCCCCGGCCTGTGCTAGCTGAGCTCTTGCCCAACTAATCGCGCTTTCCGCCGGCACTGACTCGCCTGCCTGAGGGTCATCAAGAGTGCCGCCCGTCATTGCGGCTAGGACACTAGATGCGGCAAGTGCTGACATCAACTCAAGTGGGCGTGAGCCGATACAGAACTGGACTGAGAAGTCAGTGCCCGGTGCCAACTCCATCTCCTCTACATCCTCTGGCGTGACGTTTGATGCGTAGTACTCAAAGCCGGATATCTCGCCACGAACCGGACAAGGAAGGAAGCCAGAGAATGTATCCACGTCAAAATCGGGATCCAGCGTGACCGGAAAGTCCGCCTCAACTATGGCGGCACGCCAAGCCTCTGGTGCTGGCATTACGTTTCGCTTCAGATAGACAATCAGGTCGTACGACATAACCCTCCTAGGGGCCTAACGTTGGAGTTAAGCGGCGGCGTAGCCGTCCGCCTTGAACGACCTGTTAGGCGTCGTTTGGCCATAGCTGCGCTGCGGCCCGCACCTCTTGAACGCCGTGTGATAGCTCCTCAAGAAGAGTTTGAGGGACATCGTGGCTCGACCCAAGCGGAACGTACACCCAATCAAATGTGTCCTCATAAGCCGAAAACCCAAACCGCTGCATCGCCTCAAACACGAATAGCCGAAACTGATCGTTGATAAGAGGACGATCAATTGCGATGCAAAGAGCGCCATCAATTTCGCTGCCCACTACGCTTGCCAGATCCCCGATTTCTTCGGGTGGGAAAGTTATTTCGTTGTTGTCTTGCCCGGTTCCTGGTGAGCCGTGCCTACAGAGAAAGTCGATTACTTGCCTGAATGAGGTGGTTACCTCTCGGCCTTGGAAAAATTTGTGGAGAAAGACACTGGAGCTCATCTTGATGCCTAACGCCCTGAATTAGGCCGACGCTGCGAAGCAGCGGTCGGCTTGAATGAATTGTTAGGCAGCATTGGCCAGGGATGTGTAACCGCTGACCAAACCGCCCGCTTGTACAACCCAACGCAGGCCGATCTTGCCACAGCTCGCAGGATTGTGGCTTGCCCCGTAAACCGTGAAGGGCGGTGTTGCCGAAGCCAAACGAAGTGAGTGCGGCGGGGCAAGGAGGCATAAGGCGAAGCGGCGAGCTAACCGATGGAAGAGGCGGTTGTGACCGCTGTCCGGAGCCGACCGCCCAAAGGCCGTTGTTGCACCCGAAGAGAGAGCCACCAACCCACTTTTACCAATGCCGCCTAACGCCTGAATTAAGCCGCGTTGCGAAGCAACGTCGGCTTGAATGAATTGTTAGGCCCGTTATGGGGTGCGCGAAAAGAAGCATTTGTAGGCATCGGGAAAATGATGTGAAACCCACTCATAGAACTGCTCCTGCGTAGTGATTGTTTGTGTACACCCGGGCTTGGTAATTACGGTAAATCCACCTTGTGGCAGCCTTGCCATTAAGCGACGCAGCTCTCTGTGTAGGTAGCCCATTGACGACGCTGCACCATAAATCTCTGCGTCAAGAAGTCTGCGATATGTGCTGGGCGAAATTTTGCCGCGCCTCATCTCTCGTTCGTATTTGTCAAATATCCAAAGCATAGGGCCTAACGCCAGAATTAAGCCGAGCCGCGAAGCGGGTTCGGCTTGAATGAATTGTTAGGTGCCATGCCGGGAGAGCTGGATGACACCGGACTGAATTTCCTGTGGGGTGATGCCGCTAACTCCGATTGAACATGATTTGATGCGGTTGTAACCGTCAACGAAGAAGACCGCCGTCTCCCCTGGGAGTACAGCTGACCCGCAGTCTGCTCCGCGAAGCTTGCCGCCGGGGAAGGTGCCCTTGAAATGGCGAAGGGGTGTAACAGTGGGCTGGTCCCGCGTCTCGTTGGCGCCAAGAAACGGCGGTGCAACGGAGTCGACACGACCAAAGAAAACGTGTGTAGATCCCTGGAACAGTCCCCTGGTCCATCGGGCTTTGGACTCGACAGGGTTACATGAGCAGTTCTGCCCAAACGCGAGGCTTGGTAATAATAGAAGTACGGCTCCGGCAATCCTCGTCATGGCACCTAACGCCTGAATTAAGCCGACCCGCGAAGCGGGTTCGGCTTGAATGAATTGTTAGCCGTCATGCCGTCACTTCTGTACGTAATGATCTGGCACCTGCTCCCAAGTGCTGCACTTGCGCCCAATTGCTCTGCGGAACGCACGGAATAGTTCGTGTGAATCAACGTGAGCACTTGGGGCGACTTGCAGAATTGCGTCCTCAAGCGCACGCCGAACCTCGGTGCTGAGATGGTCAACAATCTCTTCCATTTGTACGGATGCCATTGCAACTCCTAGTGACGGTTAACGCCAGAATTAAGCCGAGCCGCGAAGCGGCTTCGGCTTGAATGAATTGTTAGGCCTCATCCGAGTAGTCCGGAATGTGGCCGCGAACCCGAAAGATGGCCAAAGCTTCGGCGGCTGCCGAAGCAAGATGTTGCCACTCCACAGAGGTCCAGAGCGTCTCCAACGAAGGTAGGGGATCCGGTGTGGCCGCTATAACTGCGCTCCATGCAGCGTAGAACTTGCTGACAGCACCAACCTCCCCTGGGGAAAACACTGGTTCTGCGATATAGCTCCGCCAGTCGTTATGCATCCAGTCCTCCCACTGATTGATGATTTCGTTCGGGACGTTGATGTGAGGTGCAGCAAGTTGATACTCGGCTTGCTCATCGAGGGAGCTGACAAGCTCAAGGTAGCCAATTATCTGGCTCCTTATGCGGTTAACGACCACGAGATCTGTCATGAGGCCTAACGCCGGAATTAAGCCGAGCCGCGAAGCGGCTCGGCTTGAATGAATTGTTAGGTGCCGCCACTCGCATCGGGTGATCCGGATGTGCGGCCACGAACGCCGGCACTTCCGAGAGCTTTTCAGGAAGAGGCTCGCAAGGCTGGCTACGGTAGCTGGAAAAGCGGAACCCTGCGTTGTAGAGCGCCTGGACCTTCGCCCACTGCTCAATGTCCTTGGCCGCTGGCGTCTTGAAGGACCTGCCCATTTGGTGAATCTCACCCCCGCAATTGGCACAAATTGCTTGTTCATCACGAGGTGCCACCTTGAAGCTCTTCCGGCAGTCAAAGCACGCGTGCGCCACCAGATAGGAGGCACCAGACGCAGCGACCTTCTGTACGGCGGGACCACGATTGCCCGCATCCCGGCGGAGTGCCATACGTCTGCTCTTCTCGGAACCTGTCATAGGCACCTAACGCCAGAATTAAGCCGACGCTGCGAAGCAGCGGTCGGCTTGAATGAATTGTTAGGCAGTATTGGCCAGGGATGTGTAGCCACTGACCAAGCCGCCCGCTTGTACAACCCAACGCAGGCCGATCTTGCCACAGCTCGCAGGATCGTGGCTTGCCCTGTAAACCGTAAAGCGTGGTGCTGCCGAAGCCAAATGAAATGGGTGCGGTGAGGCAATGAAACATAAGGCGAAGCGCCGAACTGACCGATGGCAGAAGCGGTTGTGACCGCTGCCCGGAGCCGACTGCAAAAGGGCTGGTGCAGCACCCGAAGACAGGACCACCAACCCACTTTTACCAAGGCTGCCTAACGCCTGAATTAAGCCGACGCTGCGAAGCAGCGGTCGGCTTGAATGAATTGTTAGGCAGCATTGGCCGGAGATGTGTAACCGCCGCCCAAACCACCCGCTTGTACAACACAACGCAGACCGATCTTGCCACAGTGCGCGGGATCGTGGCTTGCCCCGTAAACCATGAAGCAGCGGTGCTGCCGAAGCCAAACGAAGTGAGTGCGACGTGGCAATGAAACATAAGGCGAAGTGGCGAACCAACCGACGGCAGAAACGCTTGTAACCGCTCCCCGGAGCCGACCGCCAAAAGGCCGTTGTTGCACCCGAAGAGAGAGCCACCAACCCACTTTTACCAATGCCGCCTAACGCCTGAATTAAGCCGCGCCACGAAGTGACGTCGGCTTGAATGAATTGTTAGGCATTGGCCGCTTGCCTTTTGGCAGTCAGCAGTGCCGCTCTTCCACTGTGAGTGAATGTATATATGTAGTCGCTGCGAGAAGATCTGTAATCGCGTCTTGCCAAGCCAAGACGCACCAGTTCCCCTAAGTTGTATTCCACTTCTGTCTTCGACAGTCCGGAAGATGAAATCAATTCCCTCTCAGGGGCATCGCCGCTAAGCTTTTCAATTTGGAAGAGCATTTTTACAAGTTCGTCTCCCAATGATGAGTTTTCGGGTTCAGATTTACTATCACCGTCGAGAGGTGGTTCCGGATCTGGCTCGGTATTAATGGGGATTAGTTGGGAGCGAAGCCTTTCGATCTCCCTATCTTTTCGGTCAAGTTCTGCAAAGTACTCTTGTTCAGCTCTAGCCAAATCAGTGCGGATTTTTCTCGAATCTTCAATAGTGAGGGGTGTTTCTTCTTCGATCTGTCGCCGTATTTCTAGAATCGCTCTTTGCTGACGACGAGTGAATGCATATACGAATTTTGCCGGGTAGGGGTATATGAACAAGTATGCTAGAGAAGTAAGGAAAGGAAGCGCGATTCCGCGAATAATTGCATGGTTAAGATCAAAGAACGCCACTTGATCAATAAGCTCGAACTTCCTTTCAACCGGCTCGCTAGAAAGAATGATTAGTAGAAACCTGTAATTCCAAGCTCCCCAAGAGACGATGAAAGCGCCTAGCAACGGACTTGTCAGCCTCTCGGAAAGGTGCAGGCGCACTGTTTTAACTAATTCATCGAACATGCCGCTCTCCAATGCCTAACGCCTGAATTAAGCCGACGCTGCGAAGCAGCGGTCGGCTTGAATGAATTGTTAGGCAGCATTGGCCGGAGATGTGTAACCGCCGCCCAAACTGCCCGCTTGTACAACCCAACGCAGGCCGATCTTGCCACAGCCTGAAGGATCGTGGCTCGCCCCGTAAACCGTGAAGCGCGGTGCTGCCGAAGCCAAATGAAATGAGTGCGGCGAGGCAATGAAACATAAGGCGAAGCGACGAGCTAACCGATGGAAGAAGCGGTTGTGACGGCCCCCCGGAGCCGGCGGCCAAAGGGCCAGCGCTGCCCCCGAAGACAGAACCACCAACGCATTTTTGCCAACGCTGCCTAACGCTCTGTGTTAAGCCGCGCCGCGAAGCGGCGTCGGCTTGAATGAATTGTTAGAACACAACCACGGATATTGGACCAGAAAAGCCTTCGGAGATCTGCTCTGCAAGAAACACCGCATCCCCGAGAGTCTCATCCTTGCCGTGAGACACAGTAAGCATGAAGTATGGGGCGGAGCTGTTGCCAACGCACAGGTCATCAATAGCGTCCTCAATCTTAGCGGCATCTACACCAACAACCCCGACGTAATTGACGCCTTCTTGAATCCATTGCGCGACCAGCGACCCAAGCTCAGGCCGATAGCCGCCCAATGAATGCAAAACAATCTTGCGGGGAGCTGTCATTGAGTTCTAACTCTGGAATTAAGCCGCGCCGCGAAGCGGCGTCGGCTTGAATGAATTGTTAGGGCGCATGTCGAGTAGCCTCCGACCGTTGAGCCAAGTGATGTCGCTTTAGCGCTCGATGCTCAATGGCGAGCAGAATGCCAGTTATCAGGAGTCTGGCGGGAAGCCAGACCATGAGAAAGGCGATGAGCTGAAAGCCCCAGTTGTTGGCGTAGAGGTCGCCGCTTGGTGGGCCCGACAGAAAAGCTTCTGTCCGGAAGTAGAACAAAGTACCTGCAATGGCGACCGAAAGCGCAAACTGTACCAGTGCGAGTATCCAAAACTTTGGGAGCCGCAATTGCATGCTCATGCGCCCTAACGCCTGAATTAAGCCGGCGCTGCGAAGCAGCGGTCGGCTTGAATGAATTGTTAGGCAGCATTGGCCGGGGATGTGTAACCGCTGACAAACTGCCCGCTTGTACAACACAACGCAGGCCGATCTTGCCACAGTGCGCGGGATCGTGGCTTGCCCCGTAAACCGTGAAGCGCGGTGCTGCCGAAGCCAAACGAAGTGAGTGCGGCGGGGCAAGGAGGCATAAGGCGAAGCGGCGAGCTAACCGATGGAAGAGGCGGTTGTGACCGCTGTCCGGAGCCGACCGCCCAAAGGCCGTTGTTGCACCCGAAGACAGAACCACCAACCCATTTTTACCAACGCTGCCTAACTCTAAGTAGACCGCCTAACAGCGGTGTGGCACCGAGTATGTACATTTTCCGCCTGCATTGAAACCGGGGAATCCCACCCGGAAACAATCGCTTGGCTGCTTCCTGCGCATGCCGCGGCAATCCAACCTCCCATGTATATACCGCCTGGGAGCCGCACCATGGAATACACCTCCGAAACATCCGCTGTAACTGGCGCAAAAGCGCCGCGGTTGCTGGAACAGGTGCGGCAGCAGATTCGGGTCCGGCATTACAGCCTGCGCACCGAGCAGGCGTACGTTTCCTGGATCCGCCGCTTCATTCTGGCCAACGGCAAGCGTCACCCCTGCTCGATGGGTGCGGAGGAAGTTGCGGCATTTCTCACGCAGCTTGCCGTGGTGGGCAATGTGGCGGCTGCAACGCAGAATCAGGCGTTGTCGGCGTTGCTGTTTCTCTATCGCATTGTGCTGGGCGTGGAACTGCCCTGGATGGAAGATGTGGTGCGCGCCAAGCGGCCGCGTCGGCTGCCGATGGTGCTTTCGCCCGACGAAGTGGCACGTTTGCTGGCGGCCCTGCCGGAAGGTGTCATCGCGACGATGGCGCAGTTGCTCTACGGCACCGGCATGCGTCTGATGGAATGTCTGCGGCTGCGCATCAAGGATGTGGATTTTGCCCGCACCGAAATCTGCGTGCGTAGTGGCAAGGGCAACAAGGATCGGCGGGTGCCACTGCCGATTTCACTGCGCGAACGGTTGCTGCGCCAACGCGAGCGGGCGTTGCTGCGGCATGCTTCGGATCTGGCTGAAGGCATGGGGCACGTTTATCTGCCGCATGCACTGGCGCGCAAGTATCCAAACGCGGACACCGAGCCGGGGTGGCAATATTTGTTTCCTTCGGCCAGGGTTTCGACTGATCCGCGGACGCAGCGCATTGGCCGCCATCATGTGAGCGAGGAAATGCTGCAGCGTGCGCTGAAAACCGCACGCACCGCTGCGGGAATCCCCAAGCCGGCGACCTGCCACACCTTGCGGCACTCCTTCGCCACGCACCTGCTGGAGGCCGGCCACGATATCCGCACCGTGCAGGAGCTGCTTGGGCGCAAGGATGTCGCCACCACGCAGATCTACACACATGTGCTTGGGCGGGGTGCGGGCGGTTTGTTGAGCCCGTTGGATCGGTTGCCGGGGACGTTGCCGTCCCCGTTCTGAAGTTGCCGATCAGCCGTCAAGCAGTGCCTTGTCGCGCACTGCGCCCTTGTCGGCGCTGGTGGCCAGCAGTGCGTAAGCCTTGAGCGCGGTGGTGACCTTGCGCGGACGCGCGTCGGCAGGCTTCCAGCCCTTTGCATCCTGCTCCGAACGGCGGCGGGCCAGCTCGGCATCATCCAGCAGCAGGTTGATGCCACGCTGGGGGATGTCGATGCGGATGCGGTCGCCGTCGCGCACCAGGCCGATGGTGCCGCCCGCTGCAGCCTCCGGGGAACAGTGGCCGATGCTCAGGCCGGAGGTGCCGCCGGAGAAACGGCCATCGGTGAGCAAGGCGCAGGCTTTGCCCAGGCCCTTGGATTTCAGGTAGCTGGTGGGGTAGAGCATTTCCTGCATGCCGGGGCCACCCTTCGGGCCTTCGTAGCGGATCACCACCACATCGCCGGCCTGCACTTCGTTGCCGAGAATGCCTTTCACCGCGGCGTCCTGGCTTTCGTAGACGCGCGCGTTGCCCTCGAACACATGGATGGATTCATCCACGCCGGCGGTCTTCACCACGCAGCCATCGGCGGCGAGGTTGCCGTACAGCACAGCCAGGCCGCCCTCGCTGGAAAACGCATGGGCAACATCGCGGATGCAGCCATCGGCGCGGTCGGTGTCCAGCGACGGCCAGCGCGTGGACTGGCTGAAGGCCACCTGGGTGGGAATGCCCGCCGGGCCCGCTTTGTAGAACTGGTGGACGGCCTGGTCCTGCGTCTGGGTGACATCCCATTGCGCGATGGCCGCGCCCAGCGTGCGGCTGTGCACGGTGGAGGCATTGGTATGCAGCAGGCCACCGCGTGCCAGTTCGCCGAGGATGGCCATGATGCCGCCGGCGCGGTGCACGTCTTCGATGTGGTACTTCTGCGTGTTCGGCGCCACCTTGCACAGCTGCGGCACGCGGCGCGACAGCCGGTCGATGTCGCGCTGGTCGAATGCGACCTCTGCTTCCTGCGCGGCAGCGAGCAGATGCAGGATGGTGTTGGTGGAACCGCCCATGGCGATATCCAGCGTCATCGCGTTTTCAAATGCTTCAAACGTGGCGATGCCGCGCGGCAGCACATTGGCTTCTTCGCCGCCATACCAGCGGTGGCAGAGTTCGACGATCAAACGCCCGGCACGCTTGAACAGCGCCTCGCGGTCGCTGTGCGTGGCCACCACGGTGCCGTTGCCTGGCAGTGACAGGCCCAGCGCTTCGGTCAGGCAGTTCATCGAGTTGGCGGTGAACATGCCCGAGCACGAGCCACAGGTGGGGCAGGCGCTACGTTCGATGGCGGCCACCTGCTCATCGCTGACGGACGTGTCGCCGGCGGCGACCATCGCATCAATCAGGTCGAGCTTGTGGTCGGCCAGTTTGGTCTTGCCCGCTTCCATCGGCCCGCCGGAGACGAACACGGTGGGAATGTTCAGCCGCAATGCGGCCATCAGCATGCCGGGGGTGATCTTGTCGCAGTTGGAAATGCACACCAGCGCATCGGCGCAGTGCGCGTTGGCCATGTATTCCACCGAGTCGGCGATGATTTCGCGGCTGGGCAGTGAATACAGCATGCCGTCGTGGCCCATGGCGATGCCGTCATCCACCGCGATGGTGTTGAGCTCCTTGGCCACGCCGCCGGCTGCTTCGATCTCACGCGCCACGAGCTGGCCAAGATCCTTCAGGTGCACGTGGCCGGGCACGAACTGGGTAAAGGAGTTGACCACCGCGACGATGGGTTTGTGGAAATCGCCGTCGGTCATGCCGGTGGCACGCCACAAGGCGCGGGCACCGGCCATGTTGCGGCCGGCGGTGGAGGTTTTCGAGCGATATTCAGGCATGGGGGCGAGCAGGAGCGGGCTAGCAGAAGCGCAGTGGGAAGGATTCTGCATCAAGATCCCGGTTGCTGTTGCAACCATCCGTGGGTGGGAGATTGCGTGGTGCGCGGTGGCTCAGAGCGACCCCTCCCCAACCCTCCCCTTGCCGCTGGCAAAGGGAGGGGGCAGGTCATGTGGGCTGAAGGAATCAGGGAAGGGGCCGTTCATGCAGATTGAAGGAATTACAGCCAAGCCGCTGTTGCCCCCTCCCTTTCGCATTGCGAAGGGGAGGGCCGGGGAGGGGTGCTTTTCAGTCGATAAACAAGCAAACACCTGAAACCCGGTTCAGTTTCCAGCCGCGTCTTATTTCCGCCCGCGGGGCCGGATCAGGCATCATTCGAAAACAACTTTCACGGAGATTCGACCATGAAGCGTTCAAGGACCACCGCGCTGTTGCTGATGAGTGCTGCGCCGCTGCTGTTTACCGCCTGCCAGAAGGAAGAAACGGTGCAGGTCAAGGAAGGGCTGTATACCTCGGTGGAGGCCTGCAGCGAGGCCACGGGCGATCCGTCCAGCTGCCGCCAGGCCTTTGCCACCGCGCAGCAGCAATCGGCCGATGCCGCGCCCAAGTACGCCAGCAAGGAAGAGTGCGCCAAGGAATACCCGGCCGAGCAGTGCGTGCCGCAGCAGACCAGCGCCGGCACCTCGTTCATCGGCCCGATGATGATGGGCTTCTTCATGTCGCAGATGCTCAACAGCGGCCGTGGTGCCGTGGCCGCACCGCCGGCATCGCAGCCTGCGTTCAAGGACAAGGCCAACGGTTGGGCCAAGCCGGCACCGGGCGGTACTGGTGGGCTGAACACCGGCAGCGGCATTGGTGCCGGCAAGGCTGGCCTTGCGCCGGTGACCAGCGAGCCGAACCGCGCTGTGACCGCCAGCCGTGGTGGCTTCGGCAGCCGCAGCGGCGGCCGTACCAGCGTCGGCGGTTGATGCAGTGAAACGTGTTGCGATTGCCGAACGCGGCAACTGGCGTGCCCGTGCTGCCGAAGCAGGCTTCCGTTTCCACACCATCGACGGCGCACCGTATTGGGATGAAAGCGCGTATTACGCCTTCACCCTGCGCCAGATCGAGAACGACCTGGAAGACCCCAGCGCCGAGCTGCATGCGATGGCGCTGGACCTGGTGGGCGAGGTGGTGGCCAGCGAGGCGTTGATGACGCAGCTGGCCATTCCCGAGCCGTTCCGCGACTGGATCGCCGAAAGCTGGCGCCGCCGTGATCCGCACCTGTACGGCCGCCTGGATTTTGCCTACGACGGCACCGGCCCGGCCAAGCTGTACGAGTTGAACTACGACACGCCGACCTCGCTGTACGAAGCGTCGTTCTTCCAGTGGCAATGGCTGGAAGACCAGCGCAACCGTGGCGCGTTGCCGCAGCAGGCCGACCAGTTCAACTCGATCCACGAAACCCTTGTGGAGCGCTTTGCCGAACTGGCGGCGCGTTTGCCGCCGCCGCTGTACTTCAGCGCGGTGGGCGAATCCACCGAGGACCAGGGCACGGTCGACTACCTGCGTGATTGCGCGGCGCAGGCCGGGCTGCACGGTGCGGCCATCGCCATCGAGGACATCGGCCTTTCCGCGGACGGGCGTTTCACCGATCTGGACGATGTGGTGATTGGCAGCCTGTTCAAGCTGTATCCGCTGGAAGACCTGATGCGCGAGGAATTCGGCGCAGCCTTGCCGCGTTCGGGCGTGCAGCTGCTGGAGCCGGCGTGGAAGGCGGTGCTGAGCAACAAGGGCATTCTGCCGTTGCTGTGGCAGCGCCATCGCGGCCATCCGAATCTGCTGGAGTCGCACTTCGACGATGGCAGTGCCCTGCCGGCCGGTTGGGTGCGCAAGCCGCTGCATTCGCGCGAAGGCGCCAACGTGGCCATGCACATGGCCGACGGCAGCTGGCAGGAGAGCGAAGGCCCGTACAACGGCCCGAGCATTCGCCAGGCGTTCCATGCCTTGCCCGCGTTTGACGGCAACTATCCGCTGGTGGGCAGTTGGGTGGTCGGCGACCACGCCTGCGGTATTGGCGTGCGCGAGGACAACAGCCGCATCACCCGCGACAGTGCGCGCTTCCTGCCGCATGCCATCGTCGATGATGCGCCGCAGGGCAGTACCCGCATCTACGTGTGATGCGTGTTTGATGTGCGGATGAAGAGGGCTCCGCCGGTGGCGGGGCCTTTTCTTTGGGTGTTTTCGATTGAGTTCAGTGCGGAAGGGCGACCCCTCCCCAACCCTCTCCTTGGCTGCGCCAAAGGGAGGGGGCAGGTCATGCGCGGACTAGCTGCCTGCAGCAGTGCTGCTTTTACTCCCTCCCTTTCGCATCGCGAAGGGGAGGGCCGGGGAGGGGTGCTCTCAGCGATCAGTTGGAATGCCTGCTTCGCGGCCAAGGCCGCTGCTGTCGGCTACAACAGGCCGTCGCGTTTGACTGCGAGGTAACGTTCGACCAGTGCGGCCGGCAGTTCTTCGGCGGTGACATCCAGCACCATCACGCGGTGGCTGCGCAGCGCCTCGTGCGCGTCGGCGCGTTGTTGCAGGTAGCGGGCGATGGCGCCGGCCTGCACGGCGTCGGGCAGGGTTTCCACCTCGCGTGCCAAGGCTTGATCCAGCTCGCGTTCGCGCAGGCTGGCCACGCACACCAGGTGCCGCTTCTGCAGCAGGCGCACGGCGGCGAGCAGGTCTTCGATGTCTTCATCGCGCACGTTGGTGACCAGCATCACCAGCGTGCGCCGTGAGTGCAGCAGCGACAACTCGGTGGCCGCGGCCAGGTAGTCGGTAGCCACCGGCTGCGGCTGCAGGTCGTAGCTGGCCCGCAGCAGCGTGTCGATCGCACCCAGCCCACGCTTGGGGGCAACCCAGCGGCTGTCACCGCCACTGGCGAACAAACCCACGCCGTCGCCCTGGCGCAGCGCCAGGTAGGACACCACCAGCGATGCGTTGAGCACATGGTCGAAGTGCGACAAGCCGCCTTCGTTGGCCATCATCCGCCGGCCGGTGTCGATCATCATCACCAGCTGCTGGTTCTTCTCGTCCTGGTACTCGCGTGAGATCAGTTTGCGTGCGCGTGCGGTGGCCTTCCAGTCGATCTGCCGCAGGCTGTCGCCGACGCGGTATTCGCGCATCTGGTGGAAGTCGGTGCCCTCGCCACGGCGGCGCTTGAGGTGTGCGCCCACCAGGCGCGAGGCCATTTCCGCACTGAGCAGCGTCAGCCGCGTGAGCGGGGCGAAGTTGGGATACACGCGCACGGTCTGTGGCGTGCCGGCAATGCGCTGGTGACGCCACAGGCGCAGTGGCGAATGCAGGCGCAGCTGTACGCCATCAAAAACAAAGGTGCCGCGGTTGGCCGGGGTGAAGCGGTAGCTGAAGCGGCTCTCGCTGGCGCGCGCCAGCGTCAGCCGACGCGGCAGGCCGCGGCTTTCCCAACCGTCGGGAACCAGATCGAAGACATCCAGGCGCTGCTTGCCGAAGGCGTCCAGTTGCAGCCAACTTTCGCGCTCGATGCCCAGTGCAAGGGACTCGGGCAATTCACGACGAACCTGCGGGGTAGGGCGGCGGTACAGCAGCACGGCATCAAGCAGGGCAGGCAGTGCGATCACGCCGGCGGCGGCGCTCCACACCTGCAGCGGCAGGTAATGCAGGGCGACCGGAATGCCGAGCAGGCCCCACAGCACCAACAGTGTGATCAGCAGCGGTGATGGCCTCACGGTGTGCGCTCCGTGTGGTTTGTGCTGAGAGCACCCCTCCCCAACCCTCCCCTTCGTGCTGCGCACGAAAGGGAGGGGGCAACGTGCGGCCCTCCGCTTCGTGTTGTGCACGTCGGAGAAAGCACAGTGCGGGCTTGCGCCTGGCTCACTTGCGTGGCGCCTCGACCTTGGCCAGCAATGCGGTCAGAACGTCGTCGGCCGACTGGCCTTCGATCTGCAGTTCCGGCGCCAGTGCGATGCGGTGGCGCAGGGCTGGCCTGGCGATCTCGCGCACATCGTCAGGGGTGACGAAATCGCGCCCGGACAACACCGCCTGCGCGCGTGCGGCGCGTACCAGCGCAATGCTGCCGCGCGGGCCGGCGCCCAGGGCGATGCCCGGCCATTTGCGGGTGGCGGCAACGATGCGCACCGCGTAGTCGATCACCTGCGGGTCCACCGTGATCGCCGCCACGGCCTTCTGCAATGCCACCACGTCGGCACCGCTGAGTACGCGCGGCACCTGCGACAGGTTGAAGTCGCTGGCTGCGCGGCCGGTGGTGATGGCCTCGACCATGCGCTTTTCATCGTCCAGCTGCGGGTAGTCGATCAGCACCTTGAGCAGGAAACGGTCGAGCTGCGCTTCCGGCAGCGGATACGTGCCTTCCTGTTCCACCGGGTTCTGCGTGGCCAGGGTGAGGAACGGCGGGGTGAGCGCGAACGCCTTGCCTTCGATGGTGACCTGGCCTTCCTGCATCACTTCCAGCAGGGCCGACTGGGTTTTGGCCGGCGCGCGGTTGATTTCATCGGCCAATAGCAGGTTGGTGAACACCGGGCCGCGGCGGATCTTGAAGCTTTCGGTCTTGGGGTCGTACACCGCATGGCCGCTGACGTCGCTGGGCATCAGGTCCGGGGTGAACTGCACGCGGGCGTAGTCCAGTTCCAGCGCCTGCGCCAGTGCGCGCACCAGCAGGGTCTTGCCCAGGCCGGGCACGCCTTCGATCAAGACATGGCCGCCAGCCAGCAGCGCGATCAGGATCTGGTCCAGCACATCGGCCTGGCCGATGAAGGCATGGCCCACCGCTTCGCGGATGCGCTCGACACGCTCGATCAGTTCGGCATTGTCCGTTGTGGGCGCCGGCGCGGCAGCGTCGCCGGGAAGGGCGGGCGGAAAGGGCGTCTGGGTCATAGCTGGTTTCTCATCTGGATGAGCAGGCGGATACGTTCACGCAGGGCCGTGTCGTCCCGCGAGGGCGGAACCTGCAAGGCGGTCTGCACGCGGGAAATGGGCCATTGCAGGTGCTCGGCGATGGCCTGTGCCTGGGCATCGCCGCTCAGTGCGGCGGCCACCGGCGAGCGTCGCCGCAGGCGCGCAAGGAAGGATTGGCGCACCGCCTCGTACAGCAGCGGCGCCTTGCCGTAACGGTGCAGCAGTTCGCCACTGGCACGCACGTGTTCCAGCAGCGAGCGCCGCTCCTCGCGCGGTGACGGCAACAGCGCGCCGAAGCGCTGGCTGCGCGCCCACAGCCAGGCCAGCAGCGCCAGCAGCAGCGGCAGCCAGACCGGCCAGCCGCGTTGGATCACGGTCTTCCACAGCGATGGCATCTCCATCGCGTAGACCAGGTGGACGGTGCCTTTGCCGTAGTTGGGTGCCAGCATCAGCCGGGCGAGGTCGCGGTGCGGCAGGTCGCGCAGGCCGGTGTTGCCAGCGCCTTCCCCGTTGAGCAGGAAGTCCATTTGGCCCAGCACATCGACGCGGCCAACGCCGTACCGCAGGCGTGCCCAGGCCACGGTCTTGTCGTCTTCGCCATCGCCCCAGCGACGCTCCACCCGCGTGGTGCCATCCAGCGTGAAGCGATTGCCGCCGCAGAATTCCTGGTGACTTTCCTGCCCGGCCACCTGCCAGCTCTGGCAGCGCGCCGGCGCTTCATTGGTGACAACCCCCAGCCGATGCAGCAGGTTGCTGCCGTCCGCGTCCAGGTCTTCGTCGGCTTCCGGCGCACGCAGCAGCAGATGGCCGCCGAACTCCACCCAGCCCAGTAGTTCGTTGACCTGCGAAGGCGTGAGCAGGCGCGGGTCGTCGAGAATCAGCACGGTGTCGCCGGGTTGCAGGCCCATGGCGGGCAGGTCGAGCTGGCGGCGTGACTCGGCCTTGTTGCCGTCGCGTCGGAGGGTTTCGCGCAATGCGAACAGCGGGTTGTAAGTGGGCTCACCATGGGGCGGCAGGGTGATTTCGCTGCTGCTGCGCTCATGGTTGTGCAGGAACACCGCCACCAGCACGCCGCCCAGCAGCAGTGCGACGAGGACAAGCAGGATGTAGCGCCAGCGCAGGCTCATGCGGGCCACCCGTAGTGCTGGTGCAGTTCACCCAGCAGCGCCTGGAAGTCCCCCTCGCTGGGCAACTGGCCTGCGTATGCGGCGTACTGCCAGGTGCGCACCATGCGCGCGAACAGCAGGCGGTCGGCCTCCTGTGGCAGGCGCCGCGAGGCACGCAGGCATTGCGCTTCGGTCGCGCCGGGGGGCAGTACCACGTCCGCGCGCTGTGACAGCACTTCCACCGAGGCGCGGTACAGCAACGCCAGCGCGTGCCGCGGCTTGCCCTGCTGCCAGAGTTGCCGCGCGCTGCCCAAGATGTCCGGCGGCAGCACCTCGGGCAGTTGCAGGGCTTCCTGTTGTACCGGGCTTTCGATTTCACGCGTGCGGCGCCCGCTGCCGCGCAACCACGGCAGCCACCAGCGGGCGGTGAGTGCCAGGGCCACCAGCACGATGCCTACCACGATCCAGAGCAGGCTCTCGCTGATGAAGGCCAGCATCTTGGTAAACGTGCCGAACGGGAGGTCTGGCAGATCCGGGCGGTCGCCTGGCTGCTTGGCGCTTTTCTCCGCGGAGGGCTGCTTGCGTACCCAGCGGTTGACGGTGCGCTTGGCACCCAGCTTGGGGTCTTCATAGACGCGCGCCGCCGCCTGGCGGAAACCGGCGGTGTCCGCAGGGTCGCTGCCGAACACGCTTTGCGGGGTGGCGGCGCGGGCGTCCGCGCCGGGGGCGGTTTTGTGGTTGTCGTGCAGCGCGGGTGCGGCCGCCTCGGCCTGCTGTGCCTGTGCGGGCAGCGCCGGCAGGGCGAACACGGCCAGCATCAGCACCAGCAGCGGGGCCACCCGCAGCAAGCGCTCGCGCAGGCGACGGAAGGCGATTTCGACATCCCAGGCTTCCAGTGCGGTGCGCCGGTTGAGGTACAGCCCAAACCCCGCGCCGCTGAAGAACGGGCTGATCAAACTTGTCGCCGCCCAGGCCAGCAGGTTGAAGCCGATCAATACCCACGCCGGGGTGTCGTTGCCGATCAACTCCCAGGCTTCACGCAATGATTCGGACAGCCATTCCACCGGCACGAACATGAAGATCAATGCCACGCCGGCCAGTTGCAGCATCGTTTCGAAGTGCCAGCACGTCCAGGTGAGCAGCGTGGCGTGGCCGTAGCTGCCGCTGCCCAGTGCGCTGCGTCGCATGCGCCGCTGGTTGGCATCGCCGCCTTCGAGCAGATCCACCGGCATCAGCAGTGAGCGCGCCGGGCTCAGCCGCCGCCAGGTGAGATAGGCGAGCGTGCCGCGCCAGCCCCAGCTCCACTGGGCGCGCAGGGTTTCGCCGATGCCGGGTTCGGCACCAAATGCACCGCGCGAGATCACATACAGCGGGATGCGCTCGAACGCGGGTTTCAGCCACCACAACGCGAATGCCGCCAGCCACAGCTTGTCCAGCCACCAGCCGGCGAGGTTGAGCAGTGCGAACACCGGCAGCGTCAGCAGCAGCCAGGGCTTCCAGATGGCGCCGGCATGGCGCCGCACCAGCGCGGTGCCCAGTTCCATGGCTTCCCACTGCGAACGGGCGCGCAACACCACGTTGAGTTGATCAATGCGCATTGCCGGCACCCCCGCGCCCGCCGCGCCACAGCCACACGATCACCAGCGTCCACAGCACGCCGGAGGCGGTGAGCTTGCCCCACATCGGCACCCAGGCAATGGACGACCAGAACGCTTCGATGAAGGCCGCCACCAGCAGCATGAACGCCACGCCCAGGCACAGCCGCGCACCGATCACGCCGCCTTCCACCAGCGCATCGATGCGCCGTTTGCGGCCCGGTGCCAGCAGGCGCAGGCCCAGCTGCAGGCCGGCGCCACCGGCAATCACGATGGCGGTGAGCTCAAACGACGCATGCCCAACCACGAAGCGCCAGAACGGCTCGCCGAAGCCGGCGTTCTGCAGGTGCCCGGCCACCGCGCCGATGGTGATGCCGTTGAACACCAATACCAGGATCGTGCCCACGCCGGCCAGCAAGCCGCTGGCAAAGGTGCGCAGGCCGATGCTGATGTTGTTCATGATGTAGTGGCCGAACATCGCCCAGTCGGTGCCGCTGTCGCGGCCCAGGTGGTCAGCGGCCGGGTCGTACATTCTTTCCATCTGCGCCACCTGGCGCGGATCGAGCAGCAGGTGGATCAATTCCGGCTTGAACTGCAGCAGCACGAAGATGCCGATCAGCGGCACCGCGAACAACGCACAGGCCACCCACATCGCACCGGCCTGGCTGCGCACCAGCTGCGGGAAATCGGCGATCAAAAATTCCACCGCGCGCTGCCAGCGTGGCGCGGGCGTGCGGTACAGCAGGTTGTGGCCGCGCTGCATCAGTTGCTGCAGGCGTTCGACCAGTTGCGGGCTGTAACCGCGGCGGCGCGCCAATGCCAGTTGCTGGCACAGGCGGCGGTACCGCTGCGGGATGGTTTCATCGCCGGGCAGGTTGGGATCGAGCGTGCTGCGGCCCTTGCGTGCCTTTTCTCCCCGGCGTTGCAGCCAGTCCTCGAATTGTTGCCATTCGTGCTGATAGCGGGTGACGAACTGCTCCTGTCTCATCGCCGCCCCAGCAACCAGTTGGCCATCGCATACAGGCGCAGCACGCCGGTCTGGCCATCGGCCTGGCTCAGCGGCGCAACGATGTTGGCCAGTTCGCGTTGACGCGGTGCCGACAAGGCCGGCGCGCGCTCGGCAAAGGCGATCAACGCGGCCTGTTCGTTCGGCTGCAGCGGCTGTGGCGGCGCAAGCGCGGTGTCGATGCGCGAAGGCACATCCGCGGTGCGCGGCGGGTTGTGCACCACCAGTGAGCCGGCCACCAGGTCGCCCAGGCGGCGGCCATGCGTATCGCACAGGCAGCTGACCAGGCCCAGCGCGTAGCCGAAGGGCAGGATGTCCACGGTGCGCAGCAGGTTGCGCACGATCGCCGGCATCCAGCCCAGCGGCGCGCCATCGCGCGCGACCACGCGCAAGCCAAGCGCACGCTTGCCCAGGGTTTGCCCCAGCCACACCTCCAGCACGATGGGGTAGACCCAGAACACCAGGAACATCAGCCCCAGGTAGATGCCCCGGCCCATTTCGCCGAGCATCATCAGCAGCGGGCTCATCACCGCCAGCGTGCCAAAGCGGATCATCAGGTCGATCAACCAGGCCAGCGCACGCGGCACCGGGCCGGCGGCCGGCAATTGCAGCGGCACGCCTTCGGGCGTGATGACTTCCAGGTAGGTATCGAGCATTGGCGAGGCGGTGCTCATCGCGGCACTGCCAGCCAAGGCTGTATGCCTTGCATGCGGCGAAGGAAGGTCCGGTTTCCGGCCCGGACGGATGCCTGTGGCATTCGGGTCTCTGCTGCGTCCTGTCAGGACGCAGACTTTAACTGCCGCAAGGGTGAAAACCCAGCCTGCGGCAGCGGCAGGCTGGGCCGGGTGTGGCTCAGTGGCTGGCGTTCTTGTCGCGCTTGCGGCCAAACAGCTTGCCGATGCCGCCCCCAAGGAACAGCAGACCCACCAGCAGCAGCTTCCAGAACTTGGCCAGCAACAGGCCAATCTTGGCGAACAAGCCGGCCTTGGCGGCCAGCCCGCCGCCGATCAGCGTGGCCACGCCATAGGCGGCGACCTTGTCGGTGCTGGGGTTGTGGTCGGCATAACGCGCGCCTTCGTTGAACTCGGTGAGCGGCAGCAGGCGCTCCATGCCCTCGCGCACCATGCCGACCTCGGACATGGCGGAGACGGCATTGAGGCTCAGGTAGCCCTGCCGGCCCAGCACGCGGATGTCGTAGTTCAGCACGTGCGCGGGGGTGTCGTTGAAGGCCAGTTCGCGTGCCCAGTGCAGCTTCTTGCTGGAGGCGTCATAGCGCGGCGGCACCGCCCAGCCCACCAGATCGAGCGTGCCGTAGCCGGCTTTCTCGCGCTCGGGATTGGCATCGCGGATGGTGCTCTGCATTTCGCCCAGCAGCTCGTCGTAGTCGATCTTGTGCGCGTCCGCGTCGGACACATAACCGTCATCGGAATAGGTGACCACCACCGCCCAGCTGTCTTCGTCGGTCAGTGCCGGCGAGCGCGGCACGATCAGGCCCAGCACGCTGTCGTCAGGCGGGTTGCCCCACATGTCTTCCAGCACGCTGCGTGCATCGGCCTTGTCCAGATAGCGGAATTCGCCATTTTCAAGGTTGAAGTGGGCCTTGGCCTCGGGCACCTCGATCTGCCCGGTACGGAAATGCAGTGACTGCACAAACTGCTCGGCCGTCATGCCTTCGGCTTCCTGGGCAACGGCGGCAAACGGAACCACGCACAGCAACGATGCTGTGGCCAACAGGCCCAGCAGTCCGGATTTCATCGACTTCATGTCAACTTCCTGATGGGCGTCCCCACGCCCGGGGCGCGCAGTGTGCGCGCCTTGCCACCGCGCCGGCAACTGCCGGCCTGGCTCAGCCCTGCATGTCGCGGTACTGGTCCTTGACCTTGACGTAGTGGTCGGCCGAATAGCGCAGGCCTTCGATGTCCTTCTCACTGAGCTGGCGCATCAACCGCGCCGGGTTGCCGGCCCACAACTCGCCGCTGCGCACCACCTTGCCGGGGCCAACCACCGCACCGGCGGCGATGAAGGCGTTGGGCTCGATCACCGCACCGTCGAGGATGCAGGCGCCCATGCCGATCAGGCAGTAATCGCCAATGGTGCAGGCATGGATGATGCAGCCGTGGCCCACGGTGACGCCTTCACCGATGATCGTCGGGAAACCGCCCTTGTTGTATGGGCTGTCGTGGCTGACATGGATGACCGTGCCGTCCTGCACGTTGGTGCGCGCGCCGATGCGGATGTAGTTCACATCACCGCGGATCACCGTGCCCGGCCAGATCGAGGCGTCATCGCCAATCTGCACATCACCAATGATGGTGCAGGCTTCGTCGATATAGACGCGCTCGCCGATAGTGGGGGTTTTATCGAGGAAGGGACGAAGTGCGGACATGCTGGCGCTCGATGTCGGTGAGACGTTGATACGCATGATAGCGCGCGGGCTGGCTGCGGCTTTGCGCGGCGGGCTGGGTATTTGTCTGGAAATCAGATGCAGTGGAGATGCATCGATGTGAGTGATGTTGCGCGGTCGACGTTGGGGTGTTCGCGAAAGACACCCCTCCCCAACCCTCCCCTCCGCCTTCGGCGCAAGGGAGGGGGCTGTTTCGCGTGTTCTTTCAGATGGCGGAGAGCGCCGCTTCTGCTCCCTCCCTTGCGCATAGCGCAGGGGGTGAAGAAGGCCTGCTTGCGCGCCACTGGCGCGCGGCCTGATGAACGACCGAAGGCTATGCCTTCGGGCCGGACGGGTTGGGGAGGGGTAACGCGCTTAAGCTCCTTCCACCAACAACTGCAATCAGAACCTCACGCTACCTTGCCGCGACGCGCCCGCTCCAGGTGCACCAGCAGCAGCGAAATCGCCGCCGGCGTCATGCCGGGAATGCGCTGCGCTTGACCAATCGTCTGCGGGCGTACGCGCTCCAGTTTCTGCAATGCTTCGGCCGACAAGCCGTGCACCGAGGCGAAGTCGAAGCCTTCGGCGATCAGGGTGCTTTCATGGCGCTGCTGGCGTTCGATTTCCTCGCGCTGGCGGTCCAGGTAGCCGGCGTACTTGACGTTGATTTCCACCTGCTCGGCCACGCGCGCGTCGTCCACACCGGGGCCGACTGAAGCCACCTGCATCAACTTTGCGTAGTCCAGCTCCGGGCGTTTGATCAGGTCCAGCACATTGGTTTCGCGGCTTACCGACACGCCGGTGGCTTCGGCCACTTCGCGGCCCAATGCATTGGCCGGTGTCGCCCACATGCCACGCAGGCGCGCACTCTCGTTGGCTACGGCAGCCTGCTTGGTTTCAAACGCGGACCAGCGGCGGTCATCCACCAGGCCGAGTTCGCGGCCGGTCGGCGTCAGGCGCGTATCGGCATTGTCTTCGCGCAGCTGCAGCCGGTATTCGGCGCGGCTGGTGAACATGCGGTACGGCTCGCTGGTGCCGTGGGTGATCAGGTCATCGACCAGCACGCCGATGTACGCTTCATCGCGACGCGGGCACCAGCCGTCCTTGCCCTGCACGAACAGCGCGGCGTTGATGCCGGCCAGCAAACCCTGCGCGCCGGCTTCTTCGTAGCCGGTGGTGCCGTTGATCTGGCCGGCGAAAAACAGGCCGTTGACCTGGCGGGTTTCCAGCGTGTTCTTCAAGCCGCGCGGATCGAAGAAGTCGTATTCGATGGCGTAACCGGGGCGGGTGATGTATGCATTCTCGAAACCGCGAATGCTGCGTACCAGTTCCAGCTGCACGTCGAACGGCAGCGAAGTGGAAATGCCGTTGGGGTAGATCTCCACCACGTCCAGGCCTTCGGGCTCGACGAAAATCTGGTGGCTGTTCTTCTCGGCAAAGCGCACCACCTTGTCCTCGATGGACGGGCAGTAACGCGGGCCGATGCCTTCAATCTGGCCGCTGTACAACGGCGAGCGGTGCAGCGCGCCACGGATGATGTCGTGGGTGCGCTCGCTGGTGTGGGTGATCCAGCAACTCACCTGCTGCGGATGTTCGCTGACGTTGCCCAGGTAGGACATCACCGGCAACGGATCATCACCGGGTTGCTCGTCCATCACGCTGTAATCCAGCGAGCGGCCGTCGATGCGCGGCGGCGTGCCGGTTTTCAGGCGGTCGATGACAAACGGGCGCTCGCGCAGGCGCGCGGCCAGCGTGTTGGCTGGCGGGTCGCCCATGCGGCCAGCGGTGTATTGGGTTTCGCCGATGTGGATCTTGCCGGCCAGGAAGGTGCCGGCAGTCAGCACCACCGCCGGCGCGTGGAAGGTCAGCCCGGTCTGGGTGATGGCGCCACGAATGGCGTCGCCGTCGATGATCAGGTCGTCCACCGCGGCCTGGAACACGGTCAGGTTGGCTTGCGCTTCGACGATGCCGCGGATCGCCATGCGGTACAGATTGCGGTCGGCCTGGCAGCGGGTGGCACGCACGGCCGGACCCTTGGAGGCATTGAGCGTGCGCCACTGGATGCCTGCGCGGTCGGCGGCATGCGCCATGGCCCCGCCCAGCGCATCGATCTCCTTGACCAGATGGCCCTTGCCGATGCCGCCGATGGCCGGGTTGCAGCTCATTGCGCCGACGGTTTCGACGTTGTGGGTCAGCAGCAGGGTGCGGGCGCCACCGCGTGCAGCGGCCAGGGCTGCTTCGGTGCCGGCGTGGCCGCCACCAATGACGATGACGTCGTAACGGTAGAAGGAGTCGCTCATGGGCGTGAGATCGAAGAAAAGTGTGAAGTCCGTCTGCGGGGGTAACTCCACATGGGACGGCGTGTTTGCTGATTTTACTGCCAATGCCATCCAGGCACGTGATTGACCCTAAAGTTGGCACGCAACCTGCAGCTAATACTTTGCACCCCGCATGGCATGCGACTTGTGCGCAAATGGTCGGAATTGGAACAGGGGCCGACTAACGCGCATGCGGGGGGAGCACAGGGGCCGGTAGTCGGGGGACTGCCGGCCCTGATTCTTTGCTGTTTCACCAGTCCCCCGGCAACGTAAAAAGCAAAGCCCCGGCCTTGGCCGGGGCTTTGTCGTTTTAGGTGCCGATGTCCGTCAGGGCCGGAACAGGGGGGATCCAGATTTTCTGGCGGACATCGGCATTGAGCTGGTTGGGTGACGCCGGTTTAGGTCAGATTGCGACGCTTTCCGTCACCCGTGGCGCCAAGAATGCCTGTATTGGCGCCAAATGCAAGCCCTTTACCGTTCAAGTGTCCTGACCCGCTGGCCACTTCTGACCTGTGATGGCTGTCGCGGGGCTGCTGCGGGACGTGACTGAACCGCCGGACGGGGTGCAGCCATCGCCTGCGGGCGCGGCGCCACTTGTTGCATGGGCTGGGTGGTGGCGCGCGGTTGCGGCCGTTGCAGACGGTCCAGGTCACGCCAGGGCGACTTCCCGCCCCCGCCATTGTTGGCCGGTGGCGGACGCGGCGGCCGGCCATCGCCATTGCCAGGACGTGGCGGCCTGCCGCCTTCATGGCCGGGGCGCGGCGGTCGGTTGCCGTTGTGGTTGTGACCGTGGCCCTGGTTTGGCGGGCGGTGTACGTGCGAAGGCGGATAAGGGCGGTAATACGGGCGATAGACCGGATAACCGTAGCTGCCGTAGCCGTAATAGCCGCTGCCATAGCCGTAATAGCCGGAGCTGGAGGGATAGCCGTACGGATAGTTGTACTGCGTGGTCGGCGAGCCATGGTAATAGCCGCCCGAACCACCGCCGACATAGTCGTACGTGGCACAGCCGGACAGGCCCATCAACAGGCCGGCGGAGACAATCAGGCGCTTGATCATTGTTAGGTCCCCCCAATGGGAATGGTGCCAGCATCGGGCTGGTGCGTTGAATTGGCCCTTAATCCGCAGGTGGAGGGCTGAATGCAGGCTGTGGCTGGCACCGGGTGACGCATGCCCAGCTGCCAAAACCGCTGGCAACGAGAGAAACGACGGCGATTTCCGGAGATGGCCCAACCCGGTGAGCCTACGCTAACCTTTCCCCATGAATGAACTCCCTCTGCCCGGATTTGCCGAGGTATTGGCGGCAGCGGCCCGCATCGCGCCGCACGCAACGGTCACGCCGGTGCTGCGCGCGCGTGAACTGGATGCAATGGCCGGCGCCAGCCTGCACTTCAAGGCCGAGCACCTGCAGCGCGGCGGGGCGTTCAAGTTCCGCGGCGCCTGCAATGCGGTGTGGTCGCTGGATGCCGAGCAGGCCGCCAACGGCGTGGTGACGCATTCCTCGGGCAACCATGGCGCGGCCTTGGCGCTGGCGGCGCGTTCACGCGGCATTCCCTGCCATGTGGTGGTGCCGGAAGGTGCGGTGGCCACCAAGCTGGCCAATATTGTCCGCCATGGCGCCACGTTGTGGCGCTGTGCGCCAACCCAGGCCGCACGCGAGGCCGAATGCGCGCGTGTGCAGCAGGAAACCGGCGCCACACTGGTGCATCCCTATGCCGATGCGCGCGTGATTGCCGGCCAGGGCACGGCGGCGCTGGAACTGGTGCGCCAGGCCGGTGCCACGCTGGATGTGGTGGTGGTGCCGGTCGGCGGCGGTGGGTTGGCTGCCGGCAGCCTGTTGGCCGTGCGCCAGTTGCTGCCTGATTGCGAGCTTGTGCTGGCCGAGCCGATGGGCGCTGCCGATACCGCGCGTTCGCTGGCAGCGGGCGAGCGGCAGTTGGATTTTGTCCCCGACACCGTTTGCGATGGCCTGCGTGGCGCGCTGGGTTGGCCAAACTTCGCGGTGCTGCAGGGCAATGCCCAGGTCATCACGGTTGATGACGCTGACACCGTGGCGGCGATGCGCTTGATCTGGCAGGTGATGAAGCAGGTGGTGGAGCCGTCGTCGGCGATCACCCTGGCCGCCGTGCTGGCCCAGCCCGAGCGTTTTGCCGGGCGCAACGTCGGGGTGGTGCTGTCCGGCGGCAATGTCGACCTGGATGCCTTGCCCTGGGGGCAGGGATGAGTGGGCGCCGGCGAATTGGATTGATGGGTTGGGTGTGGCGGCTGGGTGCGCTGGTACTGCTGTGGCTGATGGGTGTGGCGGCGTGGATCATCTGGGTGGGCGACCGCGACCAGGCCGCGCCGGCCGACGCGATCATCGTGCTGGGCGCGGCGGCGTATGACGCCAAGCCCTCGCCGGTGTTTGAAGAGCGCATCCGCCACGGCCTGGACCTGTACCGCCAGGGCTATGCGCCGAAGCTGATTTTCACCGGCGGCTTTGGTGGCTCGCGTGCACGTTTTTCCGAATCGCAGGTGGCGCGGCGCTATGCGCTCAAGCAGAAGGTGCCGGCGGCGGACATCCTGATCGAAACCAAATCCCGCACCACGCGGCAGAACCTGGTTGAAGCCCGGCAGGTGATGGCGGAAAACGACCTGCACCGGGTGATCGTGGTCAGCGACCCGTTGCACATGGCGCGCGCGCTGCGGCTGTCCAGGGAGTTGGGTATCGACGCGTTGGCCTCATCCACACCGAGCACGCGCTTCCGCAGCTTCCATACGAGCTGGCGTTTTCTGCTGCAGGAAGTGTATTTCTTCCACCGCGACCTGTTTGTCACTGGGGCGTGACTGGGGTTGGAGCGGGGATTGGGGATTGGAGCGGGGATTCGGGATTAGGGATTGGGGATTCCCAAAAGCAGAAGCAGAAGCAGAAGCACCCCTCCCCGGCCCTCCCCTTCACCGTTGGTGAAAGGGAGGGGGCACAACTGCGCAGGAAACTGACCGAAGTACCCCCTCCCTTGCGCATCGCGCAGGGGAGGGCTGGGGAGGGGTGCCGTTGCTCTCGCTCTTGCGAATCCCCAATCCCAACATCCCCAATCCCAGCCCTTACTCCCTCGGCTTCCGCCGAATCGGAATCGCTGACACCGGCACCGCGGCGACATCGTGGCCCTGCTCGCGGATGGGCGCGCCCGGTTCCGGTGCCCAGGCCTGGGCGTAGATGACTTCCCAACTGCTGGGCAGCTTGCCGTCGGCGCGACGCAGCGGTTCGTAGGCGTCGCGTGCTGCAGCAAAACGGCCGCGGCCGGTGAGCGTGTGGCGGCGGTTGTGCATTGCGTTGGTGGCACCGATGGCCTTGAGCTCGCGCATCAACGCGGGCAGGTCATCGTAGGTAAGCGTGAACAGGTCGCGGTCCAAGACTGGATTGCGGAAGCCGGCCATCATCAGCGCGTCGCCGAACTGGGCGATCTGCACGAAGTTGCTGACGTGCGCAGTGTCGTCGGCGTGCGCGAAGGCTTCGCGCAGTTCCACCAGCGTGTCCGGGCCGAAGGTGGAACACACCAGCAGACCGCCGGGCTTGAGCACGCGGCGGAAACCGGCAAAGACCGCCGGCAGGTCTTCCACCCATTGCAGGCACAGGTTGCTGAAGATCACGTCCACGCTGTTGTCGGCCAGCGGCAGTGCGCGGGCATCGGCGCACACGCGCGAAAACGGCCGCCACCAGCCGGCCTGCTGCTTGGCTTGGACCAGCATCGGCATGGCCAGGTCGAGCGCGATCACCTGCGCCTTGGGCCAGCGTTTCTTCATGACGGCGGTGGAATACGCCGGGCCGCTGCCGACATCCAGCACCACCTGCGGTTGCTTGTCTTCCAGGTAATCCAGCGATTCCAGCAGGCGTTTGGCCACTTCCTGCTGCAGCACCGCTGCGGCGTGGTAGCTGGAGGCGGCGCGCGAAAAGGCGCGGCGGACGTGCTTGGGATCGAACAGGGAAGGCATTTTCTTGAAAATTCGCGATTCGGGATTCGAGGGATCAGCGGGGCGACATGATCAAGCATGCCGCGCCAATGGATGCGCAACGCTTCACGCGCAGCCCGCAACGAACTGTTGCAGCAACCCGGCAACCTGATCGGCGTGGCCGAGGAACGGCGCGTGGCCGCCGCCATCGATGGTATGCGCGGCATGCAGGCCGTGCGGCGCCAAGGCGGCGGCGCTGTGCATGGCGCGTGGTGATACCAGCCGGTCGCGCTGGCCGGCGATCCACAGGCCGGGCTTGTGCAGGCTGGGCAGGGCGCCGCGCAGGTCGCTGCGTTCAAGCAAGGCCAAACCTTCGTGCAGGGCGCGCGGCGCAGGTTCGCCCCGTTCGACCAGCGATTCGCGCAAGGTGCGCAGTTCGCTGCGTGCGTGCTGTGAGCCCATCACGTCCAAGGCGAGAAAGCGCTCCAGCGTGCCGCGATAATCCTGTTCGAGATCGTGCCCGAACTGTTCAAACACCGAGGGCTCGACCGCATCGGGCCAGTCCTCGCCACGCACGAAACGCGGCGTGGCAGCGAGCATCGCCAGCCCACGCACCTGCGGCAACGTCGCCGCTGCATGCAATGCCACCAGCCCGCCCAGCGACCAGCCGCACCACACGGCGGCCGGGGTGGCCGCGGCAATGGCGTTGACCAGGTAGGGCAGGCGCAGCGGCGTGCTGTCGTCGCGGCTGTGGCCGTGGCCAGGCAGGTCGACGATATGCAGTTGGAACTGCGGCGCCAGCCGTTCGACCAGCGGCGCGAAGATGCCGCCATGCAATGCCCAGCCGTGGATCAGGACCAGTGCCGGTCCACTGCCGGTGACGTCGATATGCATGGGAACGACAACCTGCTCAGGCGTTGACGGTATTCAACGAGCGCTGGTACAGCACCACGTCGCGGGCACGGGCGATGGCTTCGATCAGTGCCTTGACCTGTTCGACGCTGTGCAGCGCCGACAGTGTTACCCGCAGCCGTGCCTTGCCCTCGGGCACGGTCGGGGGGCGGATCGCGCTGACCAGGAAGCCGGATTGCTCCAGCGTTGCCGACAGCGCCATTACCGTCGATTCGTCGCCGCACAGCAGCGGTTGGATCGGCGTTTCCGACGGCATCAACTCCAGGCCCTGGGCGCGTGCGCCGTCGCGGAAGGCGGCCACAAGCTCGGTGAGCTTCTCGCGGCGCCAATGGTCGCGGCGTGCCAGCTTCACCGCGGCCAGCGAGGCGGCGGCCAGTGCCGGTGGCAGGGCGGTGGTGTAGATGTAGGGGCGTGCGGTTTCGGCCAGGTGCTGGATCAGGGCTTCATCGCCGACCACCACCGCGCCGTGGCCGCCGAGCGCCTTGCCCAGCGTGGCAAGCTGCAGCGGCACTTCATTCACGCCCAGGCCGGCGGCGGCAACACAGCCACGGCCGTGTTCGCCGACCACGCCCACACCATGCGCATCGTCCACGTAGAACAGCGCTTCCTGCATGCGCGCCACCAATGCCAGCGAGCGCAGCGGGGCGATGTCGCCATCCATGCTGAAGACACCATCGGTGATCAGCATGGCCGCGCCTTCGGCGGTGTTCTTGAGCTGGCGCATGGCGCCTTCGCTGTCCAGGTGCGGATAGCGGCGCAGGCGGCAGCCGGCCAGGCGGCTGGCATCGAGCAGGCTGGCGTGGTTGAGCCGGTCCTGCACGCAGACGTCGGTGTCCTCGCTCAGCAGCGCCTGCTGTACCGCCAGGTTGGCCATGAAGCCGCTGTCGAACAACAGGGCACGCGGATAGCCGAGCCAGTCGGCCATCTCGCGTTCCAGCTGCTGGTGCAGGCTGTGGTGGCCGCAGACCAGGTGCGAGCCGGTGCTGCCGGCGCCCTCGCGCGAGGCGGCGTCCTGCAGCGCGGCAACTACCTCGAACTGCTGCGACAGGCCCAGGTAATCGTTGCTGCAGAAGCCGACCAGCGAGCGGCCGTCGATCTCCAGGCGGACGCCGTCACGCCGGCCAACCGTGCGCCGGGTGCGGATGCGGCCCTGGGCAAGCCGCAGCTTGCGCTGGTGCTGGATGCGTTCGTGGAGGTCAGGACGGGCCATGGTGATGGTTCATGGTCAGGCGGCCGGCTAGCGTACCCGGTTGCCCGTCAGAATTCCTGCGACGGGGCGGGAGGCTGCCGGCGGGCCGTCAGGCGCTGCGAGCGCAGGCCGGGGCGATGTCCAGGTGCACGGTGCCGGGATGGTCGTGGTCGTCGGCATCCACCGTCACGGCCATCGGCTTGAGGCCCAGCCGGGCGAACAGCGCCTGGTCGCGCTCGGTGTCCGGGTTGCCGGTGGTCAGCAGCTTTTCGCCATAGAAGATGGAGTTGGCGCCAGCCACGAAGCACAGGGCCTGCAACTCGTCGCTCATGCTTTCGCGGCCGGCCGACAGGCGCACCATCGAGCGCGGCATGACGATGCGGGCCACGGCGATCATCCGCACGAACTCGAACGCATCCAGCTCGGCGCTTCCATGCAGTGGGGTACCGGCGACCTGCACCAGGCGGTTGATCGGCACCGAATCCGGGTGCGCCGGCAGATTGGCCAGGGCCAGCAGCAGGCCGACGCGGTGGTCGCGGGTCTCGCCCATGCCGACGATGCCGCCGCAGCAGGTCTTCAGCCCGGCATTGCGTACGT
The DNA here is from genome assembly GCF_056759635.1 of Stenotrophomonas sp. STEN056. NCBI lineage: Bacteria > Pseudomonadati > Pseudomonadota > Gammaproteobacteria > Lysobacterales > Lysobacteraceae > Stenotrophomonas > Stenotrophomonas sp. STEN056. The sequence continues at coordinate 6,389 of NZ_JBRRDL010000021.1, read as the reverse complement.
GTTCCAGCGTATTGAGCCGGTCCTGGTACTGGCGGGTATGGATGATGGAGTCGTAATAGTCCGGCGCGGTGTCCAGATTGTGGTTGTAGTAGTCCAGCCCGGCGTCCTTGAGCGCCTGCGCCTGGTGGCCTTCCAGCATGCCCAGGGTGGCGCAGGTCTCCAGCCCCAGCGCCTTCACTTCCTGGATCATCGCCGCCACCTTGGGGATGTCGCGGTCCTTGGGCGAACGCCACGCCGCACCCATGCAGAAGCGCGACGCGCCGGCCTGCTTGGCGGCGCGGGCGCGGGCGACCACGCTGTCGGTGTCCATCAGCTTCTGCGCATCCACGCCGGTGTCATGGCGCTGGGCCTGCGGGCAGTAGGCGCAGTCTTCCGGGCAACCGCCGGTCTTGACCGAGAGCAGCGTGGAGACCTGGACTTCGGCCGGGTCGAAATGCAGCCGGTGCACGCTGGCGGCGCGGTGCAGCAGGTTGGGGAAGGGCAGGTCGAACAGGGCCTGCAGCTCTTCGCGTTTCCAGTCGTGGCGGATGACAGCGGACATCGGTGTTACCTGACGGTTGGGACTACGGAAGCGGCGCAGTCTGGTGAGCATGGATGGGGCTGTCAACCTTGATGAACAAAATCTGGTTTACAGGCTGCGGGGGCGGATGTCAGCCTGGCTGTTCCCGCCGCGCTGCCTGGTCTGCGCCGAGCCGGGTATCCCGGGGCGGGATCTGTGTGCCGCCTGCGCCGCCGCCCTGCCTTGTGCCACAGCCAGTTGCCGCCGCTGCGCCCTGCCGCTGGCACCGGCAGATGATGAACAGCACTGTGGCGCCTGCCGGCAAGGCCATTCGCCCCTGAACGCAGTCCGCGCGGCCTTTATCTACGCCGCGCCGGTGGACGGCCTGCTGCGCCGGTTCAAGTTCCACCAGGACCTGGCGGCGGGCCGCCTGCTGGTGGCCCTGATGCAGGCGCGATTGACGGACGTGCAGCAGCCGATGGCGGTGGTTCCAGTGCCGCTGCATGTGTCGCGGTTGCGCCAGCGCGGTTATGACCAGGCGCTGGAACTGGCACGCCCGTTGTCGCGCGCGCTGGGGTTGCCGCTGTGGCAGGGGCTGCGGCGCATCCGTCCGACAGCACCGCAGTCGCAGCTGGACGCCACCGCGCGCCGCCGCAACCTGCGCTCGGCCTTCACTGCGGTGGCGCCGGTGCCGGCGCATGTGGTGCTGGTGGACGATGTGATGACCACCGGCGCCACCCTGCGGGCCGCGGCCACGACGCTGCGTCGGGCAGGGGCGGGCCGGGTGGATGCGTGGGTCTGCGCGCGCGTGCCTTGAGTACGCCACCGCCACATGCGCGGGTCTACAGTAGTGAAGATGGATACGTCTTCAACGCAGAAGCTAGGAGTAATGAGATGAACGCATCTACAGGTTTCCCGACGGGCTCGCTGTTCAGCGCGTTGTCGCGCAATTGGTGGGTGGTGCTGCTGTTCGGGCTGTTTGCCGTGGTGTTTGGCGTGCTTGCGGTGATGGCGCCGGTACGCACCGCCGCGGTGTTGGCCTGGTGGCTGGGCGTGATGGCTGTCGTGGAGGGCGTGGTGGTGCTGGTGGCCGCGATCAGGGGTTCGGCGCCGGTGTCGCGCGGTTGGGCGGTGTTCTATGCGCTGGTGTCGATTGCCTTCGGCGTGCTGGCCATTCTCAACCCGTTGGCCACGGCGAGCGTGCTACTGCTGTTCCTGGCCGCGTGGCTGGTGGTGGCAGGCATCTACCGCATCGTGTTCGCCATCCGCGTGCGCAAGCAGATCCAGGGCGAATGGTTGCTGATCGTCAGCGGCCTGCTGGCGGTGGCACTGGGCGTGATGTTCGCGCTCAACCCGTTGGCGGGGCTGGCGGTGACCTCGCTGTGGATCGGCGTGCTGGCGCTGGTCTATGGCGTGCTGCAGATCGTGGTCGCGTTCCGCCTGCGTTCGCTGGGCAAGGCCATCGGCGGGATGTAACGCTTACCCCTCCCCAACCCTCCCCTTCGCTGCGCGAAAGGGAGGGGGCGGAAGCGTAGTGCCGAGCCATGCTCGGAAGATGCTTCTCTGGTAATGCCCCAGCCGAGCGTGGTTCGGCTCTACCAGAAACGAAACGGCCCGCAGTGCGGGCCGTTTCTTCAATCCAGATATTGGCTGGCGACGATGCCGGCAAACAACACTGCGCCGACCCAGTTGTTGTGCAGGAACGCCTTGAAGCAGGGTTCGCGCTCGCGGTTGCGGCACAGCCAGAACTCATAGACCACCATCAGCAGCGCTACCGCCATGCTGGCCCAGTAGGCCATGCCCAGTTCCGCGCGCTGGCCGACCAAAGCCATCGCGCCGAAGAACAGCGCATAGAGGATGCCCTGGATCACCAGGTCCAGGTCGCCGAACAGGATGGCGGTGGAATGCGAGCCAACCTTCAGGTCATCGTCGCGGTCAACCATGGCGTACCAGGTGTCGTAGGCGGTGGACCACAGGATGTTGGCGCCGTACAGCACCCAGCCCAGCGCCGGGACTTCGCCTTGCACGGCGGCAAACGCCATCGGGATGCCCCAGCCGAAGGCCATGCCCAGGTAGACCTGCGGCAGATGCGTGTAGCGCTTCAGGTACGGATAGCTGGCGGCCAGGAACACACCGACGAAGCTCAGGCCGATGGTCAGCGCGTTCATGGTCAGCACCAGCGCGAATGCCACCAGCATCAGCCCGGCAAACAGCGCCAGCGCCTCACGCCCGGACACCGCGCCGGTGGCCAGTGGCCGCTCCCTGGTGCGCTTGACGTGCGGGTCCAGCCAGCGGTCGGCGTAATCGTTGATCACGCAACCGGCCGAGCGGGTCAGCCACACGCCGGCACTGAACACGAACAGCGTCCACAGCGGCGGCAGGCCATCGGCGGCCAGCCACAGCGCCCACCAGGTGGGCCACAGCAGCAGCAAGGTGCCGATCGGGCGGTCGGCGCGCATCAGTTTCCAGTAGTGCCCGAACCGCGAGGAGGTACCGGCGGCGGGCGGGGTGTGGGGCAAACGGCTCATGGGTGCAAAGGTTACCAGTTGCGCCATACCAGGCCCCCGCACGCGGTGTTGCGACGATGGGGGGCAGACCTGCGCGCGCTTTGCCGCTAGAATGCGCGTCCCGTCCGGCATTGCCGGCCGGTTCCCACTGCGCCCGTAGCTCAGCCGGATAGAGTAGTGGCTTCCGAAGCCATTGGTCGGGGGTTCGAATCCCTCCGGGCGCGCCAGCTTCAAGTCCGGGCATGTCCCAGGACGTCCAGAAGCCCCGGAGAAATCCGGGGTTTCTGCATTTCCGGCGGCTTGCGGTGCCAAGGCTGGGCCAATGCCATCCGACGGCCCAGGTCACGATTCCCACAGGCGCCGGGCATGCCAACCCGATGCGGTGCCGGCCTTTGTCTGGCTGCGGTCATGCAGCGCGAGCCTTCCGGCGGATATCCGTGGCTGCTTGGCGGTGCTGGCCGCCACGGCAGGCGGTTTCTGCCGGAAGCAGGTGAGGGTTCCGGCCTGCGGGTTTTCATGCGCCGGCTTGGCCGGTCACCGTTGGCGGCCGGCATGTTGAAGCTGCGCGGGACGGGTAATACATCCCGCGCGGGTGGCCGGTGCAGGCCGGCCAGAGAACCACCTGCCGGTGTCAGAAGCTGACCATCAACGCCACGCGGAAGCGATTGAGCCAGTCCGAGGGATCGGCGGCGGTGCTGTACTGCGCGGACAACGGGCGGTAGCGGTACCACACCGCGCTGAGCGTGGTCTTGGACCACGGCACATAATCGATGCCGAAGGCGTGCATGCGGTAGTTGCTGCCAAAGCCGATGTTGTCGTGGGAGAACGCGGTCAGCACCGAATCCACTTCGGCCATGGCGTGCCCATAACTGAAGCGCCAATCGCCGGGTTGCTGTGCGCGTCCCAGCAGCACGTCCATGCTGTAGCCGGTGTCGGCATCGGTGCGCGCAGCACTGTTCTTCACGTAGTCACCGACCACGCGCAGTGGCCAGCGTTCACCCCAGCCGGCGTAGCTGGCGCCGACGATCATGTCGTTGAGATGGAAGTCCGACAGGTAGCTGCCGTCCGGGCGCAGCAGGTTGGTGCGCCAGTCGGTGGCGGTGGCGCCGATGGTGCTGCCGATGTTGTAGCGATAGTGCGCGGCGGACACATCAAAACGCCAGTTGCCCAACGCTGCGGTGTCATAGCCCAACTGCGCGCCGACCATGGTGCTGTCGGCGGCGGTGGCCTGCTCGTCGATCACGAAGAACAAGCTGTTGGCGCGCAGGGTGCCGCCGCCGGCCAGTGGCTGCTTCCAGTTGGCGGACAGGCCCTGTGGATTGACGTCGCCATCCCACACCAGTTCGGTACGGGTAAAGGGTTGCGGGATTTTGCCGGCGTGCACGTCGAGCGTGCCGAAGGCCAGTTTCAGATACGCCTGGTCCAGGCTGACTTCCAGATCGTCGTCCCAGTTGGAAAGTTGGACGTCGGTGCTGCGCGGGTCATCGGAGTTTCCGGTGACCAGGCGGGCACCGATGCTGACGTGCTCATTCACGCTGAAGGCGGCTGCCAGGCGGCCACGGACCTGGCCGCTGGTGCGGTCCCGGCCGTTCGCGTTGGAATTCTCGAACTGCGAGCGCACGCGCAGGTCGCCACTGACCTTCAGGCGCGACGCCATTGCGTCGGCAACGGAGGGCGCCGTGGCAGGCGTGGTTCCGGCGCTGTCGGTAGCCGCTGCAGCCGCCGTGGTGGCTGTGGCCGGTGGCGCGGCGCCGAGGCGGGCTTCGAGCATCAGCAACGCGGCTTCGTTGTCCTGCTGCATGCGCGCGAGCTCGGCCTGTTGCGCGCGCAGTTGCGCCACCTGTGCCAGCAGTTCGGCGTTGTCGCCGTCCTGCTGTGCGAATGCCGGGCTCACGCCAGCGGCGATCAACGCCAGCAGCAGGAGCGCACGCGAATGGGGCGGGGAGTGATGGGAGGCAGTCATGGGAGTCCTTTGTTGCGGGGAGGAGGGCGTGTGTTCAGCACTCGATGACGTTGACGGCCAGGCCGCCACGGCTGGTTTCCTTGTACTTGTCCTGCATGTCGCGGCCGGTGTCGCGCATGGTCTTGATGACCTTGTCCAGCGAGACCTTGTGCTTGCCGTCGCCACGCATGGCCATGCGTGCGGCATTGATGGCTTTCACCGAGCCCATCGCGTTGCGTTCGATGCAGGGAATTTGCACCAGCCCGCCGATGGGGTCGCAGGTCAGGCCCAGGTTGTGTTCCATGCCGATTTCCGCGGCGTTCTCGATCTGCCCCGGGTTGCCGCCCAGCGCGGCCATCAGGCCGCCAGCAGCCATCGAACAGGCCACGCCCACTTCGCCCTGGCAGCCGACTTCAGCGCCGCTAATCGAAGCGTTTTCCTTGTAGAGGATGCCAATCGCCGCGGCGGTGAGCAGGAAATTGAACACGCCCTGTTCGTTGCTGCCCGGGCAGAAGCGGTCGTAGTAATGCAGTACCGAGGGGATGATGCCGGCCGCGCCATTGGTCGGCGCAGTGACCACGCGGCCACCGGCGGCGTTTTCTTCATTGACCGCCAATGCGTAGAGGTTGACCCAGTCCAGCGTGGTCAGCGGATCGCGCATCGCCGCCTCGGGGCGCGAAGACAGCTCGCGGTACAGCGTCGGCGCGCGGCGGCTGACGTTGAGCCCGCCGGGCAGGGTGCCTTCGGAACGAATGCCGCGGGTCACGCAGGACTGCATGGCATCCCAGATCTCGCGCAGGCCGGCGCGGATGTCCTCTTCGCTGCGCCAGCATTTTTCGTTCTCGAACATCATCTGCGCGATGCTCAGGCCGCTGCGCGCGGCCTGCGCCAGCAGCTCGTCGCCGCTCTTGAACGGATACGGCACCGGGGTCTGGTCGGGCACGATGCGGTCATCGGCCGCGTCGTCCTCGTTGACCACGAAGCCGCCGCCGACGGAGTAGTAATCGCGGGTGGCGATGATCTGGTCGTCGGCATCGTAAGCAGTGAAGCGCATGCCGTTGGTGTGGTACGGCAGCTTCTGGCGCTTGTTCATGGCCAGGTCGCGCTTCTCGTCGAAGGCGATCTCGCGCTGGCCCATCAGGTTGATGCGCTTGCTGCTGCGGATGCGCTCCAGCGTGGCGGGAATGATGTCCGGGTCGATCTGGTTGGGGCGGTGGCCTTCCAGCCCCAGCAGCACCGCCTTGTCGGTGCCATGGCCGCGCCCGGTCAGCGCCAGCGAGCCGAATACTTCGGCGCGGATGCGCACCACGTTCTGCAGCCGGCCCGGGTCCAGCAGCCAGCGGTGCACGAAGCGCTCGGCCGCGCGCATCGGGCCGACGGTGTGGGAGGAACTCGGGCCGATGCCGATCTTGAACAGGTCGAACGTACTGACGGACATGCT
>NZ_JBRRDL010000020.1:0-73172 GCF_056759635.1 Stenotrophomonas sp. STEN056 | reverse complement strand
GTGGACGCCGGGCGCACAGCCGCACCGCGGGCAAAGCGGCCTGATGCAGGCACTTCAGCAGGGCCTGTTCATAGCCGCCGCTGGCCTCCAGGACGATGCGCTGGCACGCCACTTGCAGTTCCCTGCGCGATCACCCGGCTAAAGCAATCCGGCCAGGTGCCGATATCCGGGATGCCTGCAGCAATGCCATCCCCTTGCCGCAAGAGGAAATCACATGGCCACGTCGTCCCTGTCCACCATCGGCTCCGGCCTGGACATCCCCACCATCGTTGCCCAGCTGGTCGCTGCTGAACGCGCGCCGTCGGCCAACCGCATCAACAACCAGGGAACCACCGCCACCGCCAAGCTCTCGGCGCTGGGCAGCATCAAGAGCTCCCTCAGCACCCTGCAGACGGCGATGGAAGCCATGGGCAAGGCCGCTGATGTGCGGGCTTACAAAACCTCCGTCCCCGAGAAAAGCGGCTTCGGTGCCACCATCGTCACCGACCCCACCACCGGCAAAACCCTCGCCGCAGCGGGCAGCTACAACATCGAAGTACTCAGCCTCGCACAGCCACAGAAGCTAAGCTCGGGCGCGTTCGATGCCGAGGAGGTTGTGGGTGACGGCAAGCTCTCCATCGCATGGGGCGAGAAGGACTCCATTTCCGTCGACATCGCCCCGGGCAGCAACCTTGCCAGCGTCGCTGCCGCCATCAACAGCGCGGCCGGTGGCAAGGGGGTCAACGCCACCGTCATCACCGCCAATGACGGCCAGCACCTGGTGCTGAATGCGGTAAATGCGGGCACCGAGGGTGCCCTGACGGTCACCGCCAGCGGCGGCAATGGGGGGCTGTCCGCCCTGACCTGGGACGGCACCAGTGGCGGCCTGTCGCAGACCAGCGCCCCAACCAACGCCCACGTGCGCGTGGACGGTTTTGACCGCGAATCCAGCAGCAACAGCATCAGCGACATCATCGCCGGCGTGACGCTGGACCTGACCAAGGCCGAGCCGGGCACCACAACGGCGCTGACCATCACCCAGAACAACGAGCCGCTGAAAACCGCAGTACAGGCATTCGTCACCGCGTACAACGCCTCGGTCAGCCTGCTCAAGACGTCAAGTGCCTATGACGCGGAGAAGGACAAGGCCTCGGTACTTACCGGCGATTCAATGGTGCGCGGCATGCAGCAGCAGCTCCGCGGCCAGCTCAGCGCCAACATCATTGACCTCAAGGAACTGGGCCTGACCGTCACCAAGGACGGCACGTTGTCCCTGGATGCCAGCACCTTCGACAAGGCCATGGCCAAGAATCCGGCCTCGGCCGAGGCACTGGTCGGCAAGAGCGGCCGGCTTTACGAGGGCATGAACAGCATCCTCAAGAGCAACCTTGACAGCGGTACCGGCACGCTGGTGCAGCGCACCGATGCCCTGAACAAGGAAATCAAGAAGCTTGAGAAGCAGCTGGATGAACTTGATGCCCGCATGCTGAAGGTATCGGCGCGCTATACCGCGCAGTTCACGGCAATGGACAAGCTGGTATCGCAGATGCAGGGCACCAGCAGCTACCTGTCACAGCAGCTGTCGGCAATGTCCGGCTGACCTTCGTGACAGCCTCAAGCCAACGGTCCTGATGGCCGATAGCAGTTCAAGCCACACACACGATGTATCGGCAGTTGTCTTCACTGCACGAACACCAGGAGATCGAGTACATGTACGGCCCCAGCCGCAATTTCGCCGAGCAATATCGCCAGATTGGCGTCTCCACCCGGGTGGTGGATGCCGACCCCCACAAGCTGGTCGCGCTGTTGCTGGAAGGTGCCAACGAACGCATGCGCCGTGCCGAGGCCTTCCTGGCCAAAGGTGACCAGGCATTGAAAGGCAAAGCCATCGGCGAGGCCTGCGCCATCGTCGGCCACCTCAACGGCTCGCTTGACCATGCTGCCGGCGGTGAAGTTGCCGGGAATCTGTCCGCGCTCTACGACTACATCGTGCAACGTTTGACCGAAGCCAACCTCAACAACGACCTCGACGCACTGCAGGAGTCGCTTTCCCTGCTGGGTGAGATTGAATCGGCATGGAATGCGATCCCGGTTGAGCAGCGCAGCCATCCGGCCACCAACGGAGCCTGAAATGCCCATTGACCCACGCGACATGCTGCAGGCGTTGCAGACTGACCTGGAAGCGTTGAAGAACGCCATCGACAGTGAAGATCACGCACTGGCGGAACACATCGTCAATGATCATGACGAACGCCTGCGTGCCTACATCCAGGCACATGGTGTGGCCGGGCAGGCACCGGCCCTGCAACAGCTCCACGAACAGCAACAGGCCCTGATCGCACGCATGCGCGAGCTGCGGGACCAGGCCGCCTCCCACCTGCGTCAGGAGCGGCAGTCGGCCCGCGCCGTCAATGCCTACCAGCAGGCAGGCGCATTGCCATGACACCCGCCAGCCTCTCCCACCCTGCCGAAGTGGAGCTGTTTGACGACACGCTTACCTGTGACGTCACCCTGCCGGTGGTGTTCGAGGCCGGCGCAAACGTGCAGCGCGCCGGGGCCTCGGAGATGCTCCTGCGCTCGGTTGCACTGGTGGAGGATTCGCGCGGCGGTGACGACGGCGAGGAACGCACCGACAACAGCGCACAGCTGCAACGCCTGGAAGCCCGCATGGATCTGACCCTGATGCTGCTCGGGCGCCTGCTGCAGCAGTCCAGCACCGCGCTGCCGGCACGCCCGTTGCGCTGGTCACGGCACGGCCTGCGCATTGATCTGGAACAGCCCTGCGATGCAGCGCCCGGCACGCCCGGCGTGGTGAAGCTGCAGCCCGCCGAATGGTTGCCCGACAACATCGAACTGCCCGTGGTGGTGCTCGCGCAGACGGGTACAGCAGGTGCTTTTCATCTGTGGCTGCGCCTGCACGAAACCAGCGACGCACTGGCTTCTGCACTGGAAAGGCACCTGTTTAGGCTGCATCGGCGTCAAATCGCTGACAGCCGTCGTAATCGTTGAATCAATCGGTACTTTTGGCCTGCTGGCGCCGCCCGGTCGGCTCCGCTAAGGTGCTGCATTCCGTCGAGTCATTTCATTACCGTGCGCGTTCTTATCGTTGACGACCACACATTGGTGCGCGCCGGCCTTACCCGGTTGCTGCAGTCGTTCGACGGTATCGAAGTCGTCGCCGAGGCCAGCAACGCCGAGCAGGCATTGGAGATGGCGCTGTTCCATGTGCCGGACCTGGTGCTGATGGATCTCTCCCTTCCCGGCCGCAGTGGGCTGGATGCGTTGAGCGACATCCGCGAGCGCATTCCGCATGCACGTGCGGTGATCATGTCCATGCATGACGATGCTGCCCATGTGCGTGACGCGCTGGATCGCGGCGCGGTGGGTTTCCTGGTCAAGGATGCAGCACCGGCCGAGCTGGAACTGGCGCTGCGCGCCGCGCATGCCGGCCAGGTGTTCCTGAGCCCGCAGATCTCGGCCAAGATGCTTGCGCCGCTGCTGTCACGGACACGCCCTACGGGTATCGCCGCACTGTCACCCAGGCAACGCCAGATCCTGCGCTACCTCGGCAATGGGCGGACCACCAAGGAAATCGCCGCCGATCTGGGCATCAGCATCAAAACCGTGGAAACCCATCGGGCACGGATGATGGAGGCACTGGGCTGCCGCCGCGCGAATGACCTACTGCTGCTCGCGGTACGCCACGAAAAAGACCTGGATTGAGCCGAAGCACGTCGCCTAACCTGCCGCCCGTCACAGAAACGGATTTCCGGCACCGATACGGCAGCACTTCTTTTAAATCAATCGCTTACACGGATATTCCGCTCTCAGGGCGTCATAAAACCGTCGTTATGTAGGGGAAAACCCTACTCGTCGTGGATGCGGACATTACAGCCCTCGGGGGCTCACCTATTACGGCCCTGACAGGGGCCACGCAAGATGCGTTCCACAACGCGCCGATGGTGCGGCGCAACTGGGGAAACGCATGAAAGCCACTCTGTCCGCACAGCTGGGTCAACAACTTCACTTGACCCCTGCCCTGCTCCAGTCCATCCGCCTGCTGCAACTCAACGGCATGCAGCTGGAGTTGGAAGTGCGCCAGGCGTTGGAAAACAACCCGTTGCTGGAACTGAGCGAGGAGCGCGAGGACAGCGTTGCCAGCACCGCAACCGATACCGCCCAGATTGAAACCGCTGCATTTGACGAGCTGCCCGAAACCAGCCTGTGGGACGTGCCGGCCGCCAGTTGGAATGGTGCCGATGACGAGCACATGGCCCGCATCGCCGCAGGCGAAACCAGCGATCCGCAACTGCGTATCCTGCAGGCACTGGCGCTGGAACTGGACGAGGCCGACCTGAACATTGCCCGCTACTGGCTGGAGCAATGCGACGAGGCCGGCTACCTGCAGGGCGCGTTGCCGGCGCTTGCCCAGTTGGCCTGTGCGCGGCTGGACCGCACCAGCGCCGATGTTGAAGCCATCCGTCAGCGCCTGCTGCACGGCGAGTCGGCCGGCATGGCTGCGGTCGATCTGCGCGAATGCCTGCTGGCCCAGCTGACCTCGTTGCCGGGCCGGGTCCCGGCACGTCACCTGGCCAAGCGCCTGCTCGATGCCGATATCCAGCTGCTGGCAAACCATGACCTGCATGCCCTGGCGCAGGCGCTGGATGCCGAAGTGGACGACGTGCGCGAGGCCTTCCGCCTGGTGTTGTCGCTGCAGCCGCGGCCGGGTGAAGCCCTGCTGCCGCAGCCGGAAATGACCGTCATTCCCGACGTGGTTGCCTGGCATGCGGATGGCCAGTGGCGTGTGGCGCTGAACCCGGCAACCACGCCGCGCATCGGTATCAACGCCAGCTACGAACGCGCCGTCGCTGACAGCGCAGGTGAAGCCGCACAACCGCTGCGCGAGCTGCTGCAGGAAGCCCGCTGGCTGACCCGCGGCCTGTCGATGCGCTATGACACCCTGCTGCGCACCGCGCGGGTGATCGTCGAGCGACAGGCGGCCTTCCTGGTCAATGGTGAAGAGGCCATGGCGCCGCTGACCCTGAAGGAAGTGGCCGACATCATCGGCATGCACGAATCCACCGTCTCGCGCATCACCTCGGGCAAGTACCTGCAGACCCCGCGCGGCACCTTTGAACTGAAGCATTTCTTCGCCGTGCGGCTGGAAGGCGCCAGTGTCTCCGGGCAGGCCGTCAAGGCCATGGTCAAGCGCCTGATCGACTCCGAACCGGCCGCCCGCCCGCTGGCGGACGAGGCCATCGCCGGGCTGCTGGCACGCCAGGGGGTAAACATTGCACGCCGGACCGTCGCAAAATACCGCGAACAGCTTGATATCGCCCCGGCCCGCGAGCGCCGGCGCAGCAATGCCAAGCCCCAGCTGGCCCGTGTGGGCTGAAACCAAGGATTCCCATGAGCAAGCTCACCGTACTACTGGTCGACGACCATGAAGGCTTCATCAACGCCGCCATGCGCCATTTCCGCAAGATCGACTGGCTGCAGGTGATTGGCAGCGCCGCCAACGGGCTGGAGGCGATCGAGCGTTCCGAGTCGCTGCGCCCGCAGGTGGTGCTGATGGACCTGGCCATGCCGGAAATGGGCGGGCTGCAGGCCACGCGTCTGATCAAGAGCCAGGACGATGCGCCGTACATCGTCATCGCCAGCCACTTCGACGATTCCGAACACCGCGAGCACGCCCTGCGTGCCGGTGCCGACAACTTCGTCAGCAAACTGTCGTACATCCAGGAGGTCATGCCGATCCTGGAAACACTGAAGGACCCCGATCATGAGTGAGTCGCGCATTCTGGTCATCGATGCTGATGCCGTACGGGCCGAGCGCACCATCGCGCTGCTGGAATTCATGGATTTCAACCCGCGTTGGGTCAGCGAAGCGCAGGACATCGACACCCGCCGCCACCGCGCCAACGACTGGATGGCCATCGTCGTCGGCGGGCTGGAGGATGCCGACCGTGCCGCCGGCTTTTTCAACTGGCTGGCCGCCGCATCACTGCCGCCGCCGATTCTGCTGGCCGACAGCGATCCGCTGGCGTTCTCGCGCCACTACGGCCTGCACGAAGCCAACGTCTGGCCGCTGGAACAACCCATGCGCCATGCGCAGGTCGAGGCACTGCTGCGCCGCGCCAGCCTCAAGCGGCTGGATGCCGAACACCAGGCCGGCAGCAACGACGATACCGGCCCGACCGGCCACAGCCCGGCCGTCACCGAACTGCGCCAGCTGATCGAACAGGTCGCCAATTTCGACACCACCGTGCTGGTGCTGGGCGAATCGGGCACCGGCAAGGAAGTGGTGTCGCGCGCCATCCACCAGCGTTCGCCGCGCCGCGATGGCCCGTTCGTGGCGATCAACTGCGGCGCGATTCCGCCGGACCTGCTGGAAAGCGAGCTGTTCGGTCACGAGAAAGGCGCCTTCACCGGCGCACTGACCGCGCGCAAGGGCCGTTTCGAGATGGCCGAGGGCGGCACCCTGCTGCTGGATGAAATCGGCGACATGAGCCTGCCGATGCAGGTCAAGCTGCTGCGTGTGCTGCAGGAGCGCAGCTTTGAGCGCGTGGGCGGCAACCAGACCATCCGCTGCAATGTGCGGGTGATCGCCGCCACCCACCGCGATCTGGAAACCCGCATCGCCGAAGGCAAGTTCCGCGAGGATCTGTTTTATCGCCTCAACGTGTTCCCCATTGAAGTACCGGCACTGCGCGAGCGCACCACCGATATTCCCGCGCTGGTGGAAACCATTGCCGCGCAGTTGGCCCGCACCGGCCGCGGTGAAGTGCGCTTTGCCCACGAAGCACTGCAGGCCTTGGCCGGTTACGCCTGGCCGGGCAACGTGCGCGAGCTGACCAATCTGGTCGAACGCCTGGCGGTGTTGCACCCCAATGGACTGGTGCGCGTGCAGGACCTGCCCAGCCGCTACCGGGGCGATCATCACGCCGCAACACCGGCCAATGGCAACGATGAACGCCCATTGCCGGCGACGGCCACGACGACCACGGCAGCCGCTCATGCAGCGGCCAGCAGCGACGCCCACGCCGCCCAGGATCAAGCACGCCTGCCCAGCGAAGGGCTGGACCTGCGTGACCACATGGCCGGCATCGAGCTGGCTTTGATCAACGAAGCACTGGAACGTACCCAGGGCGTGGTTGCACATGCCGCCCAACTGCTGGGCCTGCGCCGCACCACCCTGGTCGAAAAGCTGCGCAAGTACGGCATCGAACGCGACCAGCTGGAAGCCACCAGCTGAGCGGCTGCCCGGCAGCACCCCTGGCATTTCCCTGCAGAGCGCGGCACTGCTGCGCCAGGGATTTGCCTCCACGGGATGGACGACCGGGCACGACCCGACACACCCGCCAGCAACAACATTCCCCTCGATAGCGCAGTCACGCTGCGTCCCGGGGAATTGCCTGCAGCGCCCGGCCGAGCATGCCCCGGTGTTGCACATCGGCAGCCACGGCAGATCACCACAACACCATCAATACGATTGCGGGCGATGTCCTTTCCGCCCCGCTGCCTGCGCCACGCCTGTCCACTGACGCCGGCCCTGCCCTGCTGTCGAAAAGCCGGCAGCACGCCGGATTGCAGGCATCGTTCCGCACCCTGGTGCCAGATAACTGTCTTCACATTCGTGGCACGCCACTTGCAACTGTGAAGGCAGAAAGCTCTCTCTCTGGAATCCGTTTCGATGTCTCATTCCATCACCTCTGTTCTTTCCCAGATCCGAACCCTGCAGACCCAGGTCGGCCAGGTTGCGCCGTCGGCCGACATGCCGCGCAGCAACGCGATCCAGGGGTTGAGTGAAGGGCAAAGCGTCAATGCACCGTCGTTCAGCCAGACCCTGCAGGGCGCGATCAAGGGCGTGAACGAAGCACAGCAGAAGTCCGGGCAACTGGCTGCGGCCTTCGAGCGCGGCGAGCCCGGTGCTGACCTGGCCAAGGTGATGGTCGCCTCACAACAGTCCCAGCTGGCGTTCCGCGCCACCGTGGAAGTCCGCAACCGTCTCGTCCAGGCTTACCAGGACGTGATGAACATGCCGCTGTAAGGATAGAAACGCATGGCCCTCGCGCTTCCCAAAGATTCGTTGAACAGCCAGCAGGCCGGTGCCTGGTTCGACCGCCTGCAAAGCCTGCAGATCACCCGCCGCCTGGGCTTGATGGCGATGATCGCCGTGGCCGTTGCGGCCGGGCTGTTCGTGTTTTTCTGGGCGCAGAAGCCGCAGATGATGCCGCTGTACACCGGCCTGGACCAGAAGGCCACCGCCGAGGCCACCGACCTGCTGCGTGCGGCGCAGATTCCGTTTGAACTCAACGCCACCACCGGCGCCATCAGCGTGCCGGAAAAGAACGTGCACGACGCACGGCTGAAGCTGGCCGGTTCGGGCCTGACTGAAAGCGGCCGTTTGGGCTTTGAAATGATGGAGCGCGACCCCGGCTTCGGCGTCAGCCAGTTCGTCGAAAGCGCCCGCTACCAGCACGCACTGGAAACCGAACTGGTGCGCACCATCACCACCCTGCGCCCGGTGCGTGATGCCCGCGTGCACCTGGCCATTCCCAAGCCCAGCGCCTTCACCCGCCAGCGCGACGTCGCCAGCGCCTCGGTGGTGCTGGAACTGCGCGGTGGCCAGCAGCTGGAACGCAACCAGGTGGACGCCATCGTGCACATGGTCGCCTCCAGCATCCCGGACCTCGCCCCCGAGCGGGTGACGGTGGTCGACCAGAGTGGCCGCATGCTCACCATCGCCGATCCCAACAGCGATGCGGCCCTGAACGCTGCACAGTTCGACCAGGTGCGCCGTCTGGAAGGCTCCTACAACCAGCGCATCCGCGAATTGCTGGAGCCGATGACCGGCGCTGGCCGGGTGAATCCGGAAGTCAGCGTGGACATGGATTTCTCCGTCACCGAGGAAGCGCGCGAGCTGTACAGCGCCGAGCCGCAGAAGGTGCGCAGCGAGCAGATCAGCGAAAACACCACCAACACCGCCGGGCCGCAGGGCGTTCCCGGTGCCGCCAGCAACACCCCGCCGGGCCCGGGTGCAGCGCCTGCGCCGGCAACGGCTGCAACGCCGACGGAAACCTCCAAGAACGCCACCCGCAACTACGAACTGGACCGTACCCTGCAGCACACCCGTCAGCCGGCGGGCCGGGTCAAGCGCGTTTCGGTGGCGGTGCTGGTCGATCACGTCCCGCGTGCCGGCACCAACGGCAAGGTCAGCGACCAGCCGCTGAGTGCGGCCGAGCTGACCCGCGTCGAAGCCCTGGTCAAGCAGGCCGTCGGCTTCAGCGCCGAGCGCGGCGACACCGTGTCGGTGATGAATGCACCGTTCGTGCGCGAGTCCATTCCGGTGGAAGCGCCCAACTGGTGGGAGAACCCGCAGTTGCGCGATGCCCTGCGTCTGGTGCTCGGCGCCATCGTCGTACTGGCCCTGCTGTTTGGCGTATTGCGCCCGGCATTGCGGCAGATTTCCGGCCCGCCCAAGGCATTGCCGGGCAAGAGCGACGACCCACTGAGCGCCGACGTACAGGTGATGGACGACGGCACGCAGATGCCCGAGCTGGCCGCTGACCGCCTGCGTCTGGACAACGAAGCCAAGCTCGCCCTGCCGGTCGATGCTTATGAAGAACGTCTGCGCATGGCGCGTGAGGCCGTGCGCACCGATTCCAAGCGCGTGGCACAGGTCGTGAAGGGCTGGGTGGCAAATGACTGACGCCGTTCCCATGACCGGGGTGCAACGCGCCGCCGTACTGCTGCTGTCGCTGGGCGAAACCGACGCGGCCGAAGTGCTGCGCCACATGGAGCCCAAGGAGGTGCAGAAGATCGGCATCGCCATGGCCACGCTCAGCGATGTCACCCGCGAGCAGGTGCAACAGGTGATGGACGATTTCGGCGCACAGCTGGGCAACAAGACCTCGCTGAGCGTTGGCTCGGACGACTACATCCGCAACATGCTGGTGCAGGCGCTGGGCAACGAGAAGGCCAGCAACCTGATCGACCGCATCCTGCTCGGCCGCAACACCACCGGCCTGGATGCCTTGAAGTGGATGGACCCGCGTGCCGTGGCCGACCTGGTCCGCAACGAGCACCCGCAGATCATCGCCATCGTCATGGCCCACCTGGAAACCGACCAGGCCGCCGAGGCCCTGAAGCTGCTGCCCGACCGCACCCGCGTCGATGTGCTGCTGCGCATCGCCACGCTGGACGGCATTCCGCCCAATGCACTGAACGAGCTCAACGAGATCATGGAACGCCAGTTCGCTGGCAACCAGAATCTCAAGTCGTCCAGCATTGGCGGCGTGCAGTGCGCAGCCAACATTCTCAATTTCATGGACGGCGGCCAGGACCAAGCCATCCTCAGCGAGATCGCGCGCATCGATGCGCCGCTGGGCAACCGCATCCAGGACCTGATGTTCGTCTTCGACGACCTGGTGGACCTGGATGACCGCGAAATGCAGCTGGTGCTGCGCGAAGTCAGCGGCGAGCGGCTCGGCCTTGCCCTGCGCGGTGCCGATATCAAGGTACGCGACAAGATCACCCGCAACATGTCCCAGCGTGCGGCCGAAATCCTGCTCGAAGACATGGAAGCACGCGGCCCGGTGCGCCTGTCCGATGTGGAAGCCGCGCAGCGTGAAATCCTGGCCATCGTCAAGCGCATGGCGGACGAAGGCACCGTCACCGTCGGCGGCAGCGCGGAGGCCATGCTGTGAACAATGCCGTCCGCTGGCACGCGCCGGACCTCAACGCGCCGTCGACCGTCGTTGAACCGGCCGCATCCGCATTTGCATCGGACCTGATTGAAACCATCACGGCCGCTGAACCGGCCCCGCCGCCGGTGCAGTTGCCGACGCTGGAGGAAGTGCAGGCCATCCGCGATGCCGCGCAGGAAGAAGGCTTCCAGCAGGGCCATGGCGAAGGTTATGCGCAGGGCCAAGCCGAAGTCCGCCGTCTGGTCGCACAGATCGAGGGCATCCTCGACAACTTCAGCCGGCCGCTGGTTCGGCTGGAAAATGAAGTCGTCGGCGCGCTGGGTGAGTTGTCGGTCCGCATCGCCGGCGCGCTGATCGGCCGCGCCTACGAGGCGGATCCTTCGCTGCTGTCCGAGCTGGTCAACGAGGCACTGGACACCGTCAGCGGGGCCAACCGCGATGTTGAAGTGCGCCTGCATCCGGACGACATTGCCGCGCTCAGCGGCCTGCTGTCGTTGCCGGAAGGCCAGCGCCTTTCGCCCGATACCAGCCTGAGCCGCGGCGACCTGCGCGTACATGCCGAGACCGTACGCATTGACGGCACCCTGGACGCGCGCCTGCGCGCAGCCTTGAGCACCGTGCTGCGCCGCGCCGGAGCCAACCCGTGAGCACCGTCGAAACGCCCTCGCCCGCACCGGCCGAGTGGGCAGCCGCGCGCAACCTGCGCCTGGCCGCTCGCCTGGACGGCATATCGCTGGATGCATCCGCCGGCCACGGTCTGGTCCGCGAAGGCATTCTGCGCCGTGCGGTCGGCCTCACCCTGGAAGCGGTCGGTTGCGAAGCGCCAATGGGGTCCAACTGCAAAGTCGAAATCATCGACGGCGGCTGGGTAGATGCCGAGGTCGTCGGTTTCTCCGGCGACCGCTCGTACCTGATGCCCAGCGCCGAGCTGCACGGCCTGCTGCCCAACGCGCGTGTGGTGCCGTCGTACCGGCGCAGTGGTGTGGAAGTGGGTGAAGGCCTGCTTGGCCGCGTCATCGACAGCGATGGCGTGCCGCTGGATGGCAAGGGGCCGATCCGCGCTGAGGGCAACGTCAGCATGGCCGGCGTGTCGATCAACCCGCTTGCCCGCGAGCCCATCACCCAGCCGCTGGACGTGGGCGTGCGCGCGATCAACGCCTTGCTGCCGATTGGCCGCGGCCAGCGCGTGGGGCTGTTCGCCGGTTCGGGTGTGGGTAAATCAACGCTGCTCGGCATGATGACCCGCTACACCTCCGCCGATGTGATCGTGGTGGGCCTGATCGGTGAGCGTGGCCGCGAAGTGCGCGATTTTGTCGAAACCACGCTGGGCGAAGAAGGCCTGCGCCGCGCGGTCGTCGTCGCCAGCCCGGCCGACCGCCCACCGCTGGCCCGCCTGCACGGCGCTTACCGCGCCACCGCCATCGCCGAGTGGTTCCGCGACCAGGGCCTGAACGTATTGCTGCTGATGGATTCCCTGACCCGCTTCGCCCAGGCGCAGCGCGAGATCGGCCTGTCCGTTGGCGAGCCGCCGACCACCCGCGGCTACCCGCCGTCGGTGTTCGCCAAACTGCCGGCCCTGGTGGAACGCGCCGGCAATGGTGCCAAGGGGCGTGGCTCGATTACCGCCTTCTATACCGTGCTGACCGAAGGTGACGATCCGCAGGACCCCATCGCCGATGCCGCCCGCGCCATCCTTGATGGCCACATCCTGCTGTCGCGCCGCGTCGCCGACTCCGGCCTGTACCCGGCCATCGACGTGGAATCCTCGGTCAGCCGCGTGGTGCAGGACATCGCCGACGACATCTGGCGCGCACGCATTCGCAAACTCAAGCGGCTGGTGTCGGCCTACACCGCCAACCGCGACCTGATCGCCATCGGCGCGTACCAACGCGGCAACGACCCGCTCACCGATGAAGCACTGGACCGCTGGCCCGAGATCATGGAATTCCTCGGCCAGGACGTGCACGCCGCCGCCGACCTTGGCCACAGCCTCAACGCATTGCAACAGCTGGTAGATAAAGAGAGCGCCACATGAGCCCTTCCCGCCGCATGGATCCCCTGCTGCGCCACGCACAGGAGCGCGAGGACGAAGTTGCCAGAGAGCTGGCCGAACGCCAGCGGGCACTGGACGTCCACCAGTCGCGCCTGTCCGAGCTGCGCCAGTACGCCGAGGAATATGCCAACGCGCAGATGTCCACCACCAGCGCCGCGCAGTTGCTCAACCGGCGCGCGTTTCTGGACCGGCTGGACAACGCCGTGGAAGCGCAAAGCAAGACCGTGGACAGCAACCGCGAACGCGTGGATGCCGAACGCGCCCGCCTGCTGCTGGCCAGCCGCGACAAGCAGGTGCTTGAGCAGTTGGCCGCCAGCTATCGCGCACAGGAAAAGAAGGCCGAGGATCGCCGCGACCAGCGCGACATGGATGAGATCGGCGCCCGTCGCGTTCGCCAGGCGCAGGCCGCTGCGGAAGGAGACGAGGCGTGAACGTGCTGACGTCCGGCCTGTCTGTTGCGGGCAATGCCGATGCCGGCACCACGCCGCGCGCCAACGGAAGCAGCGACAGCAAGTCCAAGAGCGGCTTCGACGCGCTGCTGCAGGACAAACCAGCCGCGCAGAAATCCGATCCGCTGACACAGGCGAGCAACAAGGACGCGCGGCCACCCCGCACGTCTTCCGGCCACGATGACGCCAGCAGCAGCGAGAGCGAAGAGACCGCCGCCGCTGCCCCGACGACGGCGGACCACAGCAGGAGCGAGGCTGCCGAACCGGCTGAGGAGGCCCCATGGCCGCCGCTGGGGTTGTCGGCAATGCTGACGCCCACACCGGAAGCCACGCCGCCGCCAGCCACCGGGATCGCGCAAACGGCGCCGCCGCCGGCAAACACCAACCTGCCGGGGCCCCCCGCCGCGCTTGCGGCTGCCACGGCCATCAGCGCCGCCAGCGAAGCCGCTGAGCCGGCAGAGCTGGCATTGCCGTTGGGCATCGCCCAGCCCGGCGACGAACAGCTTGGCAGCAAGCTCGATGTTGCTGAAGCACCGCTACCCCACAACGTCAGCGCCCTGCTGCAAAACCCGACCGTGCAGGATCTGCGCGCTAGCGCGCCGGGGACAAGCGTGCAGGCGCCCACCGCGACACCGGATATCAACAGCGGGGATTTTGACGAGACCTTCGGCGCCCGCGTCGGCTGGTTGGCCGACCAGAAAATCGGCCACGCACACATCCGCATCACCCCGCACGACCTCGGCCTGGTGGAAGTGAAGCTGCAGCTGGACGGCGACCGCGTGCATGCCAGCTTCAGCAGTGCCCACGCCGACGTGCGACAGGCACTGGAAAGCAGCCTGCCGCGCCTGCGCGAAATGCTGGGCGAGCAAGGCCTGCAACTGGCGCAGGCCGATGTCGGCCAGCAGCCTTCGCCACAGCAACAAGGTGGCGATGGTCAGTCCGCAGGCGGCAGCGCGTTCGGCGGCGGACAGGAATCCGGCGTCGATATGCCGGCACCGGCAACGCAAACCCTGCGCATGCGCGGGCTGCTGGATGCGTACGCCTGAGGGGAGAGGCGTCCCCTCTTCCGCCCTTCGGGCACCTTCTCCCGCAAGGGGAGAAGGGAGCGTATTGATCGCCGCGTTGATGTCAGACGGCCAGCCTCAGGAACGCTCATCCAAGTCCTCGGGTAGCCGGATACGTGCGCCTAAGGGAAACGCCCGGCTCTCCACCAGGAGCGAAGCTCCCCTCCCGCGCCCGCAAAGGCTTCCCGTTCATCGGGTGAGAGCGGCGTCGATGCTGCAGTTGCTGAGAAAGCTTCAGATTGCGGCGTACTAAGCCCCTCTCCCCTCACGGGAGAGGGGTTGGGGAGAGGGGGACAGTCCCCGTCAACATTCCGCCACCACCCTTCTCCACTCCTCCGGCACGGCCCTTGCATGTGAACGGGCAGTAATCCTGAGGAGCACCCCGTGGCTGTTGCCGCCGACAAATCCCGTAAACCCGAACCGACCAAGGAGGCGACGGGCAAGTCGCGGCGTCCGCTGTTGGTGATTGCGCTGATCGCACTGGTTGCCGCCGGTGGTGCCGGTGGCGCTGTCTGGTACTTCACCCAGGGCCAGGGCGCCGCCGCCGCGGACAAGCCCGCCGTCGCAACGCCGGCACCGGCGCAGTACTTCGCGCTGGAACCCTCGTTCGTGGTCAACCTCAACGGCCCCATCGACGGCCCGCGCTACCTGCAGGTGGACGTCCAGTTGATGACCCGCGACCCGCTGGCGCTGCAGGCCATGCAGACCCATGCACCGGCCATCCGCGCCAAGCTGTTGATGCTGTTCTCGCAGGTTGAGCCGGCGCAGATCGCCGACCGCGCCGGCAAGGAAGCCCTGCAGGCTTCGGCCCTGGCCGAGGTGCAGAAGCTGATGAAGGCCGAGACCGGCAAGAAGTCGGCCGATGACCTGCTGTTCACCAGCTTTGTCACCCAGTAAGGGACCACGATGAGCATCAACGACCTGCTCTCACAGGACGAAATCGATGCCCTGCTGCACGGTGTCGATTCGGGCAACGTCAGCACTGCCGAGCCCGAACCTGCACCGGGCGAGGCGCGTGCCTACGACTTCGCCAGCCAGGACCGCATCATCCGTGGGCGCATGCCGACGCTGGAAATGGTCAACGAGCGCTTCGCACGGTTATGGCGTATTGGGCTGTTCAACCTGATCCGCCGCTCGGCCGAGTTGTCGGTGCGCGGTATCGAACTGATCAAATTCGGCGACTACCTGCACTCGCTGTATGTGCCGACCAACCTCAACCTGATCCGCTTCAAGCCGCTGCGCGGCACCGGCTTGATCGTGTTCGAGCCGACGCTGGTGTTTGCCATCGTCGACAACTTCTTCGGCGGTGACGGCCGTTACCCCACCCGCATCGAAGGCCGCGAGTTCACCGCCACCGAGATGCGGGTGATCCAGCTGATGCTCAAGCAGACCTTTTCCGACCTGCGCGAAGCCTGGGGCCCGGTGATGAACGTCGATTTCGACTACATCAATTCCGAGATCAACCCGCACTTCGCCAACATCGTCAGCCCGCGTGAGTACGTGGTGGTCAGCCGCTTCCATGTCGAACTGGACGGCGGCGGCGGCGACATCCACATCACCCTGCCCTATTCGATGCTGGAGCCCATCCGCGAGCTGCTCGACGCCGGCATCCAGAGCGACCGCAATGACCGCGACGAGAGCTGGGCCATCATGCTGCGCGAGCAGCTCAATACCGCCGAGGTCGAGCTTTCCAGCGTGCTGGCACGCCGCCGCATGAGCCTACGTGAGCTCACCAAACTGAAGATCGGCGACATCCTGCCCATCGACATGCCCAAGGACGTGCCGCTGTGCGTGGAAGGCATCCCGGTGTTCACCGGCCAGTTCGGCGTCGCCAACGAGCGCAACGCCATCAAGATCACCGCAACCCATCCGCCGGGCAAACGTCCCAACGTTCCCGTGATCCAGGACACCTCCAATGAATGACACCGAAGCCCCCGACACTGCCGCGTCCGCCACGCCGGCACAGTTCGCCAACCTGCAGGCCGATGCGGCCAGCGGCACCGATCTTGATCTGGACGTGATACTCGACGTCCCGGTGACGCTGTCACTGGAAGTCGGCCGTGCACGCCTGCCCATCCGCAACCTGCTGCAGCTCAACCAGGGCTCGGTGGTGGAGCTGGAACGCGGTGCCGGCGAATCGCTGGACGTGTTCGTCAACGGCACCTTGATCGCCCACGGCGAAGTGGTGGTCATCAATGACCGCTTCGGCGTGCGCCTGACTGACGTGGTCAGCCCCAGCGAGCGGATCCGGAGACTGCGTTGATCGCATTGCTCGCTCTCGCCGCGCCTGCCGCCAAGGCGGCAACGCCGGTCGGCCAACATGCGGCAAACACGCCGAGCATGTTCGGCGCGGTGTTCATGCTGCTGGTGGTGCTGGGTTTGATCATCGGCCTGGGCTGGGTGCTCAAGCGCCTGCCCGGCGGTGGGTTCCGCCCTGCCGAAGGCCTGAAGGTGGTGGCGAGTATCAACGTCGGCGCCAAAGAGCGCGTGGTGGTGGTGGACGTCAACGGCCAGCAGTTGCTGCTGGGCGTGACGGCCGGCGGCATCAGCGCCCTGCACACCCTGCCCGAGCCGCTGCCGCAGACGCCCGCAACGGCACTGCCCAACCTCAAACAACTACCGAATTTCGCGCAACTGCTGTCGCAGAAGCTGCGCAAGGATGCCTGACATGCCGGCCCTTCGTCTCAACCAGCGTTGTTGCTGGCAATTGTTCGTGCTGCTGGCACTGCTGGCGATGCCGCTGCTTGCCTTCGCCGCGCCGGGCGCACCGCAGCTGCCGGCATTGCCGGACGTGAATGTCGGCAAGATCGGCAGCCAGCCGGTGAGCCTGCCGCTGCAGACCCTGCTGCTGATGACGGCCATTACGCTGCTGCCGTCGATGTTGCTGGTGCTGACCGCCTTCACCCGCATCATCATCGTGCTGGGCCTGTTGCGCCAGGCATTGGGCACCGGACAAACCCCTTCCAACCAGATCCTGCTGGGCCTGGCGCTGTTCCTGACCGCGATGGTGATGATGCCGGTCTGGGACAAGGCCTGGTCCACCGGCATGGCGCCCTATCTGGATGGACAGATCGATTTCCAGACGGCCTGGAAGCTGACCACCGACCCATTGCGCGCCTTCATGCTGGCGCAGGTACGCGAGACCGACCTGATGACCTTCGCCGGCCTGGCCGGGCACGGCGCCTATGCCAGCCCGGATGCGGTGCCGTTCCCGGTGCTGGTGGCCTCGTTTGTAACCAGCGAGCTGAAGACCGCCTTCGAGATCGGCTTCCTGATCTTCATCCCGTTCGTGATCATCGACCTGGTGGTCTCCAGCGTGCTGATGTCGATGGGCATGATGATGCTGTCGCCGATGCTGGTGTCAGCCCCGTTCAAGATCCTGCTGTTCGTGCTGGTGGACGGCTGGGTACTGGTGGTCGGCACGTTGGCAGCGAGCTTCAACGTGGTGTGAGCCGTGGCGGTCACGGAGTTCCCGCACGAAGCCGCGATCAACCCGCGGCTTCGTCCAGGATGCGCTGGGTGTCGGCTCAGAAACTGCGATTCGGCAGGGTAACGTCCGGGGCGAAAGCTGATGACGTTGCGCGGCCCATCATCGCGACGCAATGTCCGCCAGGAAGGCCATGACTGCACGTTCGGCAGCTTCATTTCTCTCCAGACCATCCGTGCCGACGGACGTCCTTAGCGAGAGATACATTTCCACCGCCGCATGCACGCTGCGAAGACATGATTCGCGGTCATGGCCAGCCACGGTCCCGCGGAGCTGCCTGGCCCGCTCGGGTGCAGCCGATTCCAGCCTGCGCACACCTGCAGGCTGGGCACCCGCCTCCACGAGCGCCAATGGCCCGAGTACCTGCTGACGCAGGAAGGCCAGAAAGCCGACAACCTCAAACAGTTCGCCGCGTCCAATCTTGAGCGCTGCATAGTGCACCCACACCCAAAAGCGATCCTCGATCCAGGACAGGTCGGGCGCGGGATACTGTGCCGTGCCCGTGGCCAACGCCGCGCTCACCCTGCCTTCGCGCTCCCAGAGGACGACAGGCTCGTCAACCCGAGCGGAAACATCCGGCACTGCCAGGAACTTGAGATCCACATGCAAGGGTGCCTCGCCATCCTCCCCCTGATACAGGCAGATAAGTAAGCGCGGCTCTCCCACGTGCTCGCCGGTAAATGCCGCCAGAAGTGGCCCGAGCTGGGCGGCAATATGCTTGCGCTCTGCAAGAACGGCAGCCAGCGAATCCGGCTCAACGGCGATGGTCAAATCAACATCGCTGAATTCGTCCATCGTCCCACTGGCGAATGAGCCGGCAGCGGCCACCCCAACGATGCGGGAATCGGCCTGCAAAAGCGGCAAGGCGCGTTCAAGAAAGGATGCGTGAGCAGGGGGAATCGTGGTGGGTTGCATGGGCTGCCGCGCCTCTATCGCAGCGAACTAGTTGGTTCTGCGCCTCTGGGTGCGCGGGGTCAGTCGGGGTCTGATGAAAAACAGCGCATTGAAACGGTGTGCCTGCTATCGCGCATCGCTACCGTCGAATGGCTCACGCTTCCCGGTGCGGATGACGTGTTGTTCGCGCTGAAGCAGGAACAGTGGCAATGCCAATGACGGCCCCACCAGAAGCGCAAGCATTGGAAGCCACAGCCCTGGCATCTTCAGCCGGCGCCCTTCGACGATGATCAGCACGCCAACGGCCACGCCTGAAACAAGCACATCCGACCATGCAAAGGCGGCCACAGGTGTTTCCGTTGCCTGCTGATACAACAGCGGCACATCCAGCCCATGGGCCGCCAGCCAGGGCAGGAACTGAGCAAGCGGCAGCACCGCACCAACGATACAAAGGACTAGGTAGAGAAAACGCATCCAGGGCATCTCTTCGGTTGGGAAAAACGTCTGTATCGCATTGAACAGCGCACTTCTAGCCGCGGGCGTTAAGCAATATGGCGCACCCCACGGCTATCACGAGCAGGATGCACAGCAATATGCGCCCTGCATAGCGGCTGGAAGCTTGGCCAACATGGTTAAGCGCGGCCTCTACCATTTGTGTGAGCGCCTCGAACATGCCCTCTCCGGACTCTTGAGGAACGTGGGTCAATAGTGACAGTCGTCCGATGGTATCCCGGTTGTACGCCGCTGTATTTCCCCGCCAGCGCCGGCCATGCCGTTCAGCCGCGCCGAGGGTTACGGGGCCCAATCTCTGCCACGCGTCGGCATCGTTTGGCACCAAGCTTGCATCCCATCCGGCATGAGCCCCGAACTTGCCCTTACCGAACTGCGTGGCGGCCTTGTCGCCACTCTCTGGGTTGCCGGCCCCCTGCTGCTGACCGTCCTGGTGGTCGGCGTGGTGGTCGGTGTAATCCAGGCGGCCACGCAGCTTAATGAACCCACCATCGCCTTCGTCGCCAAGGCCGCCGCCCTCACCGCCGCCCTGTTCGCGCTGGGCAGCTTGCTGATCGGCCACCTGGTCGAGTTCACCACCCAGCTGTTCCAGCGCATACCCCACCTGATCGGATAGCCCTGCGATGGATTCGGCCACCCAGATGGTCATCGACGGCCAGCAGGCCTTCGCCATCATCGGCAACACCATGTGGATCATGCTGCGCATCGGCGCCATGTTGATGGCCATGCCAATGGTGGGCACCCGCGCGGTGCCGGCGCGCATCCGCGTGCTGCTGGCCGTCGCCTTGTCGGTGGCGCTCGCCCCGGTGCTGCCCCCGGTACCCCTGTTCCAGGGCCTGGATTCGATAACCGTCATCACCATCATCCGCGAGCTGGCCGTGGGCATCACCATGGGTTTTCTGCTGCGGTTGATCTTTGAAGCCGGTGCAATGGCCGGCGAGATGATCGCGCAGAGCACCGGCCTGGCCTTCGCACAGATGAGCGACCCCCTGCGCGGGGGAAGCTCGGGCGTCATCGGCCAATGGTTCTACCTGCTGTTCGGCCTGCTGTTTTTCACCAGCAACGGCCACCTGGCGGTGATCGCCCTGCTGGTGGACAGCTACAAGGCGCTGCCGATCGGCGCCACCCTGCCCGATCCCCATGCCGTTGCCAGCATCGCGCCGACCCTGGCACTGCAGATATTCCGGGGTGCCCTGTCGCTGGCCTTGCCCTTGGTGGTGGCCATGCTGGCCATCAACCTGGCCTTCGGCGTACTGGCCCGTGCCGCGCCGGCGCTCAACCCCATCCAGCTCGGCCTGCCTGTCGCACTGCTGGTGGGGCTGTTGTTGCTGGTCCTGTTGTCCGGGGAAATGGGCCCGCCGGTGCAGCGCTTGTTCGATACCACGTTTGACGCAGCACGCGGGGTAACAATGTGATGTACTCCACAGCTCCTGCGTCCGGTTTTCCTATTGTGTTGGCGGGCTATTGCCGCCACCGCATTAGCTGGCGATAGTCAGCAACGGTAGACCAGCGCGGATTGATTGGTCATTCGCCATGCGGGGGCATGGCGCCATGCGGTGCGGACACTAAAGGGAGGGGTTTGATGCTCGTCGGCAGCTACAACCCGATGTTCGTGGTGCTATCCATTCTCGTTGCCATCCTCGCCTCGTTCACGGCGCTGGACATGGCCTCGCGCGTGTCGGTGACCCAATCACGGCGCACTGCAGCACGCTGGCTGCTGGCCGGCGGCGTGGCCATGGGGGCCGGCATCTGGTCCATGCACTTTGTCGGCATGCTGGCGTTCCGGCTGCCCATTCCATTGGGCTACGACCTCTGGCTCACCCTGGAATCACTGCTGGTCGCGGTGGCCGCCTCACTGTTTGCATTGTGGCTGGTGTCACGGCCGACCTTGCCGCATCTTCGACTGGCACTCGGCGCGTTGCTGATGGGCCTGGGCATCGCCTGGATGCACTACGTCGGCATGTCGGCGCTGCGCATGCAGCCGGCCATCGACTATGACCGCTTCTGGTTCGTGCTTTCCATCGTGATCGCGGTGGGGGCCTCGTGGAGTGCGCTGTACATCGCCTTCCGCCTGCGCACTGTCGAACATCCGCTGCTGCCGCGCCTGGTTGCCTCGGTGGTGATGGGCCTGGCCATCGTCGGCATGCACTATACCGGCATGGCCGCCGCGCGCTTCCCGGCCGATGCCGTCTGCGGGGCTGCGGCCAGCGGCGGTGTACCGACGGAATGGCTCGCCGCCTGCGTGGTACTGCTGACCGTCGGCGTGATGGCCATCGTGCTGATTTTCTCGCTGCAGGAACAGCGCATGCAGTCGCGTCTGCTGCACCTGCGCAACTCCATGCTCGCCGCCTCACTGGACGATGCCCGCAAGGAGCTGTTCCATGCCAGCCAGCACGACGCACTGACCCGCCTGCCCAACCGTCAGCTCTCGCATGAGCGCATCGAACAGTTGTTGCAGGATGGCGAAGCCTTCGCCGTGATGTCGATCGACCTGGACGGCTTCCGTCACATCAACGGCGCGTTTGGCTCCCCTGTCGGGGATGCCGTGCTGATGGACATCGCCGAGCGGCTGCGGCAGATGCTTCCGCTGGAAGACCTCGTTGGCCGCCTGGGGGGTGACCAGTTCGTCATCGCCACCACGGTCAACGCCGACAAGGACATCGCCGCCTATGCCGAGCGCATCATCCAGGCGGTCAATTCCGCGCGTGGCGGTGGCCGTGACATGCGTATCACCGGCAGCCTGGGCATGGCCCTGCATCCGGAGCACGGCAACTCCGCCGCACAGCTCATTGCCATGGCCGAAACCGCCATGCGCTATGCCAAGCAGGCCAGCCACAACACGCATACCGTGTTTGCCGACTGGATGAACGACAACGTCGAACAGGACCGGCACCTGCTCGAAGACCTGCGCAAGGCCATCGGCACGCCACAGCTGTCATTGCATTACCAGCCACGGGTGCATGCCGAAAGTGGCCAGGTCAGCGGTGCCGAGGCCCTGATCCGTTGGCGTCATCCCGAGCATGGTTATGTACCCAGCGAGCGGATCATCCGCCTGGCCGAGCAGAATGCATTGATGGGCGTACTGGGCAGTTGGGTGATGGACGAAGCCTGCCGCCAGATGCGCAGTTGGCAGGACGCCGGCCACCGCCACTGGGTCATTTCGGTGAACGTGTCCGATCGCCAATTGGGTTCGCAGCAATTGCTGGACGACGTTCGCAGCACCCTGGAGCGCAACGAGCTGGAGCCGGCGCGCCTGATCCTGGAGGTCAGCGAAAGCGCGATGATGCGTGACACCGAAAGCACCATCGCGGTGCTGCGCAATGTCGCCGCGCTCGGCGTCGGTATCTCCATCGACAACTTCGGCACCGGCGTCTCCAGCCTGCTGCACCTCAAACGGCTGCCGGCGACTGAGATCAAGATCGACCGGGCCTTCGTACTGACCCTGGAAGAAAGCGACGAAGACGTGGTGATCGTCTCGGCCATCGTTGCCCTGGGCCATGCGCTGAACCTGTCCGTGGTCGCTGCCGGCATCGAGAACGCGGCACAACGCGCCTATGTCGAACGGCTCGGCTGCGACCAGCTTCAAGGCGCCCTGCTGGGCCGTGCCGTAAGCGCGGAGAGCTTCATCCGCCTGTATGGCGGCGGCGCCCGCCAGGCCGCACTGGACGCACGGTTGTCTTCGTTCCAGAACATGCAGGAGTGAGTGCGGCCAAACCCGGGCAAGCGCAGTACGCCCGGGCATGGCGCCAACTTCTGGGCAAAAAAAAAACCGCTGGAATCAGCGGTTTTTTTTTGCAGCATGGCGGACAGAGTGGGATTCGAACCCACGGAAGGTTTAACCCTTCGCCGGTTTTCAAGACCGGTGCCTTCAACCGCTCGGCCATCTGTCCTTTGTGCTTCAGCCCGGCCAGCAGCAGCGTGTCCGGGCGCGCATTCTCGCACGCCTGCGCGTGTTTTGCTCAACCCGTCTCGATGGCGAGCGCACCCATGGTGGAGGCGCGGATCTTTTCCTTGGCCCGCTCGCAGGCACCACCGCAGTCCAAGCGGGACGCTTCCAGTTCCGGCGGCAGGTGCTCGGCCAGGAAATCAATGAACACGCGCACCGCCGGCAACAGCCCGCGCCGGGAGGCAAACACCGCATGGCAAATGCCCTGCGGCAGCGACCAATCCGGCAAAACCACTTCCAACTCACCGTTGCGCACGGCCTCGGCACAGATGGTTTCCGGCAGCATAGTGATGCCGAAGCCGTCCTTGACCATCGACTGCAGCAAGGGGAAATCGAAGCCGGCCACGCGCGGCTGCAGATCCACCCGCCGCACTTCCCCACCGGGGCCGTGCAGTTCCCAACGCTGCCGAGCTTCGTCCTCGCTGATGCTCAAGGTGACGTGATTGGACAGGTCTTCCGGGCTGGCGGGGCGGCCGGCCCGCTCCAGGTAAGCAGGGCTGGCAACCAGCAATTCCTGCACCTGGCCGAAACTGCGCATCACCAGGCTGCCGTCGTCATCGAGCCGGGAGCGCACACGCAGGGCAACGTCGTAGCCCTCGTTGATGATGTCCACGCGGCGGTTGGTGATGGCCAGTTGCAGGCGCACCTTGGGGTACTGCGCAAGGAACTTGGGCAACAGTTTCGGCAGCTGCATCTGTGCCAGCGAGACCGGCACGCTCGCGCGCACCAGGCCACGCGGTTCCGCACTCAGCCTGTCCACCACTTCCCGCGCGGCCTGCGCCTCGGACAGCATCGTCTGCGCATGCCGGTGGACACTCATGCCCACATCCGTCACCGCGAAGCGGCGGGTGGAGCGCTGCAGCAGGCGCACGCCCAGTTCGGTTTCCAGCTGACTGATGCGCCGGCTCAGGCGTGACTTGGGGATGCCCAGTGCGCGTTCTGCGGCAGCAAAACCGCCATGGTCCACCACCATCGCAAAGTAGTAGAGGTCGTTGAGGTCCTGCATGGATTGATCCCAGAAATGGAACGAGCCGGTGAATTCAATCACCTTTGTTCTGCTTTTACAAATCAGGCTGCAAACAGTCCTGTTTAAGAACAGCCGCTAATCCGCTCAGCCGCCAGAAAATTCTTACGGTTCAATCGCTTCTCCCGCCTCTCCGCCCCGCCCACGAAAAAGCCCGCATCGCTGCGGGCTTTCCGGTACACGTACATTTGCGCGAAGTGGCTCAGCCGATGCGCTCTGCGCCGCCCATGTAGGGGCGCAGCACCTCGGGAATGGTGATCGAGCCATCGGCGTTCTGGTAGTTCTCCATCACTGCGATCATTGCCCGGCCCACCGCCACGCCCGAGCCGTTGAGCGTATGCAGCAGCTCCGGCTTGCCGCCCGGATGGCGCCAGCGTGCCTGCATGCGGCGCGCCTGGAAGTCGCCGCAGTTGGAGCACGAAGAAATCTCGCGATAGGTCTGCTGCGACGGCAACCACACTTCCAGGTCGTAGGTCTTGATCGCGGCAAAGCCCATGTCGCCGGTGCACAACAGCACCTTGCGGTACGGCAGGCCGAGCTTCTGCAGCACGGTTTCGGCGCATTGGGTCATACGCTGGTGTTCGGCCTCGCTGTCTTCGGCGGCACACACGCTGACCAGTTCCACTTTCTCGAACTGATGCTGGCGGATCATGCCGCGCACGTCGCGACCGCCGCTGCCCGCTTCGGAACGGAAGCACATCGAATGGGCGGTCATGCGCAACGGCAGGCGCTCGGCGTCGACGATCTCGTCGCGCACGATGTTGGTCAGCGGCACTTCCGAGGTCGGGATCAGGTAACGCGTGGATTCCCCCAGCGCGGTCTTGAACAGGTCTTCCTCGAACTTGGGCAACTGGCCGGTACCGCGCAGCGAATCGGCATTGACCAGCACCGGCACGTTCGTTTCTTCGTAGCCGTGCTCGTTGCTGTGCAGGTTGAGCATGAACTGTCCCAACGCACGATGCAGGCGCGCAATCTGGCCGCGCAGTACTGTGAAGCGGGCGCCGGACAACTTGGCCGCGGTCTCGGCATCCAGCCCACCGTTGCGCGCGCCCAGTTCCACGTGATCGAGCACCGCGAAATCGAACTCACGCGGGGTGCCCCAGCGCAGCTGTTCGACGTTCTCGCTCTCGTCCTTGCCTGCCGGTACGTCGGCCGCGGGCAGGTTCGGGATGCCCATCGACAGCACGTCGATCTTTTCACGCAGCACGTCCAGCTGGGCCTCGGAGGCCTTCAGCTCGTCGGCGAATGCTGCAACCTCGGCCATGATCGCCGACACGTCCTCGCCCTTGGCCTTGGCAAAACCAATCGCCTTGGAGCGGCTGTTGCGCAGGCTCTGCAGTTCCTGGGTACGCACCTGGATGCGCTTGCGATCGGCTTCGAGAGATTCGAAGGCGGCCACATCAAGCGCATAACCGCGGGTTTCACGCAGGCGTTGGGCAAGTTCGGCGGGCTGCTGGCGAAGAAGGGCTGGGTCAAGCATGGGCAGGCACTGTGTACGGAGTTGAACGGAGATTATCGCGCGAACCGCGACTTTCTGCCGCGCATCGGTATTGTTGTGCAAGAATCGCCCTGTTCAATCCGGTCCAGCCCATGTCCGCATCACGCACCCGCTCCGACCAGAACATCACCTTCCAGCTGCCCCGCAACGCCCTGAAAATCGCCGGCATCGCATTTGGCGTGGGCTTGCTGCTGTTCCTGGTGGTCTGGCTCAACGCGCGCCGCAACAACGATTTCTACCGCGCCGGGCCGGCCGAGCCGCAGGCCGCCACCGCCGAGGTCACGCCATTGCCTGCCCCGCTGCCGGCCAGTGCCGGCGCCAGCGACATGCCCGACGCACGCCCCGAGGTTATCGAGGAAAAACCCGAACTGGTGGAAACCACGCCTCCGCCGCCGGCCCCCATCGCTGAACAAGAAGCACCTGTTCCCACACCGGCACCTGCCCCGGTTGCCGCCGCAGCAACCGATCGCCCGGTTCCCCTGCCCGGCCAGAGCCCTGCCCCCAGTTACCCACC
Organism: Stenotrophomonas sp. STEN056; assembly: GCF_056759635.1. Lineage (NCBI taxonomy): Bacteria > Pseudomonadati > Pseudomonadota > Gammaproteobacteria > Lysobacterales > Lysobacteraceae > Stenotrophomonas > Stenotrophomonas sp. STEN056. The sequence goes on along the minus strand of NZ_JBRRDL010000020.1, from coordinate 47,045 downwards.
TGCCGCCCTGCGCCGCGGCGAAAGCGGCACCGTGGTGGTGCAGGTTCTGGTGGATGCCAGCGGCCAGCCCCTGGATGCCAAGGTGATCCAGCGCAGCGGTTCGCGCGACCTGGACCGGGCCGCGCTGGAAGCAGTGCGCGGCTGGCGTTTCCAGCCTGCGCAGAGCAATGGCCAGCCAATGCAGGGCACGCTCGAAATCCCGTTTGATTTCAAACCCGCTCAGTAAGCTGAACCTTCGTCTTCGGGTGCCTGCCGGATTTAGCCGCAGGTCACCCCGTCACTCCCAGACTTGCCCCATTGCAGAACCTGCAAGGCAGCCAAGTCCATGTCCAGCGTCCCCCACGATCAAGCCAGCGCCAGTACCACCACGTCACATTCCGGCACGGTGGCGGGTTGGCTGTGGGCGCTGCTGGCGGCATCGCTGCTGATCGGCACCTTGTTGATTGCCCGGCAAAGCGCGCAACCACTCAGCAGGGCCATCGCCGAACCCGTTCCCGCACCTGCCGCCGTGGCCATCAAGCCCGCGCCCGTTGCAGCCACACCGCTGGCCGATGGCGACGCCGAGCCGCTGCCGGGCAACCCGCTGCCGGATTATCCGAGCGACGTGCTCCAGACAGGCATTGAAGGCGATGTCATCGCGCGGTTGCAGATTGACAGCCAAGGCCAGGTCAGCGGGCTGACCATCGTCGCGCGCGAAGGTGCTTCGGATCCGCGCTTGGATGAGGCCGTCACGGCTGCGCTGCGCCAGTGGCGCTTCCGCCCGGCCATGCGTGATGGCCAGGCGGTACCCAGCGTCGTGCTGGTGCCGGTGGAGTTCAGGGCCGGGCGTTGAGCCCGAAACCTGCACCGCTGGCCAGCGTGTCGAAACCGGGGAATGAGGTTGCGACGTTGGCAACGTCGTTGATGCGCACTTCGCCCGTGCTCAACTGCCCGGCAATGGCGAACGCCATCGAAATGCGGTGGTCGCCATGGCTTTCAATCGTGCCGCTGCCCAGCGGACCGCCGAAGATGGTCGCGCCGTCCTCGGTTTCGTCCACGCGCAGGCCCAGTGTGCGCAGGCCGGTGGCCATCGCCGCCAGGCGGTCTGACTCCTTGACCCGCAGTTCGGCGGCGCCGCGCACCACGGTCTGCCCTTGTGCCGCGGCCGCGGCAACGAACAACGCTGGGAACTCGTCGATCATGTCCGGCACCACGTGCTCGGGGATCTGCGCGCCCTTGAGCGGCGCATAGCGCACTACCAGGTCGGCGACCGCTTCGCCGCCGTGCTCGGCGTGGTTTTCTTCGCTGATGTCCGCGCCCATCAGCCGCAGCGCCGTCAGCAGGCCGGTGCGGCGCGGGTTCAGGCCGACCGAACGCAGCCGCACTTCCGAGCCCGGAATGATGCTGGCGGCAACGATGAAGAATGCCGAAGACGAGAAATCCGCCGGCACCGAAATGTCGGTTGCACTCAGACGCTGACCGCCGCGCAGGCGCGCCTTGCCCGGCTCGAAATCAATCTCGACGCCGAATGCACGCAGCATGCGCTCGGTGTAATCGCGGGTCGGGTGCGGTTCGACCACACTGGTTTTCCCCTGCGCGTACAAGCCGGCCAGCAACACCGCCGACTTCACCTGCGCACTGGCCACCGGCAGTTCGTAATCGATGCCCTGCAGCGGCTGGCCGCCGTGGATGTGCAGCGGTGGCGTGCCGTCTTCCTGCGTGTCGATACGCGCGCCCATCTGCGCCAGCGGGCCAGTGACGCGGCGCATCGGGCGCTTGCTCAGCGATTCATCACCGACCAGTGTGGTATCGAACGGTTGGGCGGCCAGCAGGCCAGCCAGCAAACGCATGCCGGTGCCGGCGTTGCCGCAATCCAGCTCGCCCTGCGGTGGCTTCAGGCCGTCCACGCCGACGCCATGCACGATGCGCTGCGATGCCGACGGCGTTTCAAAACGCACGCCCATCTGTTCAAAGATGTGGGCGGTGGCGCGGGTGTCCTCGCCTTCCAGAAAGCCGTCGATATGCGACACGCCATCGGCCAGGGCGGCGAACATCACCGCGCGGTGCGAGACCGACTTGTCGCCGGGAATGGTCAACGTGCCCTGCAGGGCGGAACCTTTGTGTGCGATCCAGTAGGGCTGGGCGGTCATGCGGTCTCTCTGATCTGCTGTGTTCCTTCCGCAAAGGCGGCGGAAGAAAGAATGTGCAAGTAGCTGGGCAACTGAGGGAAAAGCGCCCCCATCCACCCTTCGGGCACCTTCCCCCGCTCGCGGGGGAAGGAACTGCGCACCTGTCAGGGCACGGCGACCGGATAGGAGCCGAGCACCTTGATCTGCGCCGAATGTGACTTGAGCTCGGCCAGTGCGGCCTGCATCGATTCGTCTTCGATGTGGCCGGCCAGGTCGATGAAGAAGCCGTATTCCCACTTGGCCTGGTGCGACGGCCGCGACTCAATGCGGTTCATGCTGATGCCGTGGCGCGCGAACGGGCTGAGCACATCGAACAATGCACCCGGCTTGTCGTGGATGAACACCAGCACCGAGGTGCGGTCATGGCCCGACGAAGGGAACAGCTGGCGGCCGATCACCAAAAAGCGCGTGGTGTTGTCGGCGTCGTTCTGGATCGGCTTGGTGACAACCTTCTTCAACCCGTACACATGGCCAGCGCTCTCGCCGCCGATGGCCGCCGCGTCGTCGGCATTGCGCGCGCGACGCGCGCCTTCGGCGTTGCTGGAAACCGGAATCTTCTCGGCTTTCGGCAGGTTGGCGCGCAGCCAGGCCGAGGTCTGCATGAACGACTGCGGGTGCGCGTAGATGCGCTCGATGTCCTCCAGGCGGCCACTGCGCGACATCAGGAACTGCTGCACGCGCAGTTCCACTTCGCCGCAGATCTTGAGGTTGGAGGTGAGGAACATATCCAGGGTGATCTGGATGGTGCCCTGCCCCGAGTTCTCCACCGGCACCACACCAAAATCGGCGTTGCCGGCTTCCACTTCCTGGAACACTTCCTCGATGCTCGCCATCGGCAGGCCCATCGCCGAGCGGCCAAAGTGCTTGAGCACGGCCTGCTGGCTGAAGGTGCCTTCCGGGCCGAGGTAACCAATCTTCAGTGGCTCCTGCTGGGCCAGGCACGCGGACATGATCTCGCGGTACACATGCACCAGCACTTCGTCACTGAGCGGGCCCTCGTTGCGGTCCACCACCATGCGCAGCACCTGTGCTTCGCGCTCCGGGCGGTAGTAATCCACTGCAGCGGCCAGCTTGCCCTTGGCCTTGCCGACCTGATGGGCAAACTGCGCGCGCTCGGCGATCAGTTCCTGGATGCTGCGGTCGATCTGATCGATCTTGGCACGCACGTCGGCCAGCACGGGCTTTGCCACGGGCAGGACGGCATCTTGCTTGGCAGCCGCCTTCTTCGCGGCCTTCTTGACCGGCGCCGGTTTCGCCTTGGCTGGAGTCTTCGGTGGCTTGGATGCCATGGGTTTTCTACCTGTTGCAGGCCGGCGCCAGGCGCACGGCGTAAAAAAGTGGATCAGCCGTTGCGCTGCTGGAAATCACGCATGAATGCCGCCAGCGCCTGCGCGCCTTCCAGCGGCATGGCGTTGTACAGGGAGGCACGGATGCCGCCGACCGCCGCGTGGCCCTTCAAGGCCAGCAAGCCGGCACTCTTGGACTCACTGACAAAGCGTGCATTGAGCGTGTCATCGGGCAGGAAGAACGGGATGTTCATCCGCGACCGCACGGACGACGCCACGTCGTTGCGATAGAAGCCGCCCGAACTGTCGATGGCGTCATACACCAGCGACGACTTGGCCTGGCTCAGCTTGGCAAACGCTTCTACGCCGCCCTGCGCCAGCATCCACTTGAACATCAAGCCTGCCAGATACCAGTTCCAGGTCGGCGGCGTGTTGAGCATGGAATCGCGTGCGACATGCGAGCGGTAGTCGAAGATATCCGCGCGCGGCTGGCCCGCGCGTTCCAGCAGGTCGCGGCGGATGATGGTTACCGCAATGCCGACCGGGCCGAGGTTCTTCTGCGCGCCGGCATAGATCACGCCGTAGCGTGAGACATCGATCGGCTCGGACGCTATCGACGAACTGAAATCGCCGATCAGCGGCACATCGCCTACATCCGGCGTATCACGGAACTCAATGCCGTGGATGGTTTCGTTGGCGGTGATGTGCACATAGGCCGCGTCCTTGGACAACTGCCACTGCGCCACCGGCGGAATGTCACGGAAACCACCGGCCTCGCCGCTGGCGGCAATGTGGGCATCCACATAGGGCTTGGCCTGCTTGACCGCGGTCTTGCCCCAGTGGCCGGTGACCACGTAGTCGGCCCGCTGGCCGGGGGTGGCGAAGTTCAGCGGCAGCAATGCCTGCTGGGTGGTGGCGCCGCCGCCGAGGAACAGCACGGCGTAGTCATCCGGAATGCCGACCAGACGGCGCAGGTCGGCTTCGGCCTGTGCCGCGACAGCCATGAAATCCGCGCTGCGGTGGCTTATCTCGACAATGGACGCGCCAACGCCATTCCATTCCAACATTTCCTCCTGCGCCTGGCGGAGAACCTGTTCCGGCAGCGTTGCAGGGCCGGCACTGAAATTGAATGCGCGCGTCATATCACACCTTTAAGGCAGAACGCCTAGTATGCCGCAGCGCAACAGCCTTTGGGGAACTGGAAAAAGTTGCATCTGCACCCATCGGGGCGAGCACGATTGCCCGCCGGATGCGGGAACCCAGGGCAGGAAGATCAGCGCGTGCCGAACAGCAACAGGGCGCTGATTGCCGCCCCCAGCAGCAGCGCACTGAGCAGCAGCCACGGCCAGCGCCGTGAACGCGGCGGTTTCGGCGGCGCGGCGTCCGACTCCGGGGCCACGGGCGTCTCCTCGGCGGCGAAGGCCGGGTGTGTCACGGCCTGCCCCAGTGGCATCTCCACCACGAAACGATGGCTGCCTTCAAAGACAACCTGGTCGCCGGCCTGCAGCCAGCAATGCCGGCAGAGCACGCCATTGACCGTCGTGCCCTCGGCCGAGCCCAGGTCACGCAGCAGCACCTTTTCGCCATGCCGCTCGAACCGCGCATGGGCACCGGCAAACGCCGGGTCGTCGATGATGATGTCGCTGCCCGGCTCGCTGCCGACCGTGCGTGGTTGTTCAAGCGTGAAACTGCGCCCGTGATGGCGGCCACCCACGCCACGCAACAGCACTCGCAGGTCCTCGACCTGCCCGGTTGCCGGTTCGGGCGGGTGCGACAGCTGCTCACAACTACCCCGAAGCAGCATCTCCGCGCCATCGGCGTAGACCGAATCCCCCGCCCGCAGCAGGGCCATGCGCCGTACTGGCCGGCCGTTTACATGGATGCCGCGAATGCCGCTGGCAACCTGCAGCCAGACGCCGCGCTGGTCCGAGCAGAACTGCGCCAGCAGCATGGGGCCGACACTGTCATCACCCAGCCGGACCTGGCCCGATGCATGGCGCACGATGCGCTGGACGCCCGGCCGAATCGGCTGGTCGGGCTGCTGACGATTGCTGAAATGGACTTGCAAAGTGTGCACCCGCGGCAGCCTAGCAGGTCACCGGATCATTCAGAAGATGTCAGCAGGGCTTGGAGTGCAACGCGAACCTCCCCACAATGCCGCACCCATTCTTCAGGCAGCACGCAGGAACCACCATGTCCAGCATCGACATCAAACACGCCCACTCCCTGTCCGACGACAAGGCCCGCAGCGCCATCGGCGAGGTTGCTGAAAAACTGCAGGAGCGCTTTGACGTCACCACCCGCTGGGAAGGCCAGGTGCTGCACTTCACCCGCTCGGGCGTGGAAGGCGCCATCGAGCTGCTGCCCGGCGCGGTGCGGGTCAAGGCGCAGCTGGGTTTCCTGCTCTCGGCGATGAAGGGCATGGTCGAATCGGAAATCCAACGCGTGCTGACTGAAAAGCTGGGCTGAACCGGGCCCCGTCACGCCGCACTGGCAGGCCGGCGGTTACGGTGGTCCCGGGTTTTGGATACTCGGACTCAGGAGCACCGTAATGAACTCACATGAACACCGTACCGGGGACGACAGTGGCGGCGGTCCCCGCCTGCAGGACCAGGCCGAGCGCCTGAGCCGCAAGGTGACGCATTCCGCCCAGCAGGTCTGGCTTGCGGGCTTGGGCGCGTTGGCACGTGCACAGAGCGAAGGCAGCCGGTTGTTTGAATCACTGGTCAAGGAAGGCGAAACCGCCGAAACCCGCTCGCGCGAGGAATCGGCGGAGGGCGTGAGCCTGCGCGACACCGTGGAAAACACGCTTGGGCAGGCACGCGACCGTGCGGCAGGCACCTGGGACCGGGTGGAAAAGAGCATCGATGACAGCGTGCACCGCGTGCTGCGGCGGATGGATATTCCCAGCCGCTCGGACATCGAGGCCCTCAACGAGCGCCTCGATGCCCTCAACCGGCGGCTGAGCCGGGCCGAAAGCCGAGCCTCCCACACGTCAGCGCATCCTGAAGAACACTGATGTTGCAAAGCAGCATGGACTGAGCAAGAATCCCTGCACCCGCCAGCAGTACCGCGCCGTTTGTCTCCCTCCCCTCACGGCTCCGGATGGCGGGTTTTTTGCGTCTGGCGTTTAATACCCCGCCGGGAAGAGAACTGCCATGACCCTCACGTCTTCAGAAACCGCCACCCGTCACGACCAGCACGGGCGGTATCCGCGCGCCGAATCGGTGCAGGATTTCACCCACAACCTTGCGGTCGTGCAGCAACGCATCACCGCCGCCTGCCAGCGTGCGGGCCGCGATCCGGCCGAGGTTCGCCTGTTGCCGGTAAGCAAGACCATGGATGAAGCCCATATCCGCCTGGCCTACCAGGCCGGCTGCCGTCTGCTTGGCGAGAACAAGGTGCAGGAGGCCCACCACAAGTGGGAGGCGATGCAGGACCTGACGGATCTGCAGTGGTCGGTGATCGGCCACCTGCAGACCAACAAGGCCAAGCTGGTGGCGCGCTTTGCCAGTGAATTCCAGGCCCTGGACAGCCTGCGCCTGGCCGAAACCCTGGACCGCCGGCTGCAGCTTGAAGGCCGCTCACTGGACGTTTTCGTGCAGGTGAACAGTTCCGACGAGGACAGCAAGTTCGGCCTGCCGCCCGAGGAAGTGGCTTCGTTCCTGCAGGCAATGCCCCAGTTCACCGCCCTGCGGGTACGCGGGCTGATGACGCTGGCACTGTTCTCGGCCGAGCCCGCGCGCGTGCGCGCCTGCTTCGTGCGCATGCGCCAACTGCGCGACCGCCTGCGCCAGGACGCCCCGGCCGGCGTCGGCCTGGACGAACTGTCCATGGGCATGTCCGGCGATTTCGAGATCGCCATCGAGGAAGGTGCAAGCGTGGTCCGCGTCGGCCAGGCGATCTTTGGCGCCCGGGACACGCCGGACAGCCACTACTGGCCAAGTTCGCCCTCGGCAGGCTGAAACCGCCAACCCGATCCAGAAAATAGACAGCGCCGGACAACCGTCCAGACACGCCAACAACGATAAACTTCCCATCCAATTTTCTGTTGTGGGTAGTTTTGATGTTCTCCTGGATTCTGGCATTGGTCCTGGCGCTGGCTCTCTGGAGCCTGGCGACGGCCTATCTGTGGCTGGTCAAGCGCAGGAAAACCGAAACCCGGCACGGCCTGGCCGCATTGGCCGGGCTGCGCTGGCGGGAGTTTTCGCAGATCGTGCGGCAGGCCATGGCCGACCAGCGCAAGCTGCTGCCGCTGACCGACAGCGAGGACACCGACCGCGGCACCAGCAGCGACTTCCTGCTGCAGCACGACGGGCAGCGCTGGCTGGTGTCCTGCAAGCACGGCCGTGCTTACCGTTTTGGTGCCCCGGAAGTAAACGAACTGGCGGCGGCCATGCAACTGACCGGCGCTGCCGGCGGCCTGCTCATCACCGAAGGCCACGTTGAGCGGGACGGGCTGAGCCAGGCACAGAAGCAGGCAATCGAGGTGTTCGACGAGCGCAATCTGTGGCCGCTGCTCAAGCCTTATGTGTCCGACGACATGCGCCAGAGCGTCACCGGCATCGCCCAGCGCGAAGCCGCCCGGCAAACCGGCATCGCCGCCCTGGCCGCGTTGACCATCGGCCTGCTGGCCGGCATGGGCTACCTGACCATGCAGACTGACGAAGCCGCATCAGATGCAACCAGTGCCGCGCCTGTCGCCGCAGCGGCAAACACCGCGCATGCGCCGAAGCAAACGGCCGCTCCCGCCTCGACAGGCATCGCGACCCAGGCGCCCGCAGCGCCGGTCAATGCCGATACCCAGATCGCCGACCCGGACCCGGCAACGTTGTTGCGCTATCAACAGGCGGTCTCCAAGGCACTGTCGCGCACCCCGGGCGTGGTCAGCGGCATCTGGGTCACGCGCTCCACGCTGTCGGTGGAGCGCAGCGGCGATGACGCCGAAGTCTGGCCGCTGATCTGCCGTGAGCTGGAACGCTACCCGGCACTGCGGACCGCGCGCGTGCAGCTCAACCCCCGCCCCGGCATTGAAGAAGCGGTCCGTTGGCGGCAGTGCCGTACGTATTGAGGTTGGTTGCCGGGAATCGGGAGTCGGGATTGGAGATTCGCAAAGGAAAAGGCAGAGGCTGCGCCAGCCTGCTCCTGCGAATACCTAATCCCGACAAACGCCCTATCAGCGTGAACCGGGCGCAAAACGGGCGATGAGGTCGTAGGCGTCGCCGAGGAATTTCTGCCTTACCCAGGTGATCTGCTGATCGCCGCGCCAGGTCTGGCGGTCAATCACCAGACACGCAGTGCCTGCCGGCACCTTCAACAAGGCCGCTTCTTCGGCATTGACGGCCACCGCACTGATGCGGTGTTCGCCGCGCGTCCACGACACGTTCTGCAGCAACCAGCTGCCCGGTGCGTGCAGGGAGAAATCCACCTTCAGCGTTTCCGGTACGGCATCGGGGTTGATCAAACGCCGTTCCAGCGCCAGAGGCTTGCCGTCTGCCAGGTGCAGGCAGCGCATTGCCAGCAGCTTGCCCTCGCCGGCCAGCAACAGTTCCTCCGGCACGTCCGCCTTGGCCTTGCGGTGTGCGCGTTCAAGCAATTGATAGCCGTATTCGTGGCCGCGTTCGCTCACTGCGACCCGGATATCCGGAATTTCCAAAGCCACCTGTTCCAGGTGCGGCGGTTGCCGGGCAACGAATGAACCGGCACGACGCCGGCGCTCGATCATGCCGCTCTCGGCCAGCGTGGTGAGTACCTTGTTCACGGTCATGCGCGAACAGCCGTATTGCGCCATCAGTTCGTGTTCGAACGGAATGCGATAGCCCGGCGCCCATTCGCCACTGAGGATGCGGCTTTCGATCTCGCCGCGGATGCGTTGATTGAGGGTGGGAGCCTTCTTGCTCTTCACTCGGGGTTCCTGGAAGGGACGGCGCGCGGCGCGCGCATGCGTCAGGCCAGTATCCGGCCCAACGCAGCGCGGTAGCGCGTGGTGATCGCTTCGCGGTTCACGTGGCGGCCATCACGCACCCATTGGCGACCATTGCGCCAGACGCTGCGGAGGGCGCCATTACGTGCGGCGAACAGCCAGCTGTCAAGCAATGCATCCCCGTGGCGACCGTGCAGCGAAGGATGTTCTGTGTCCAGTTCAAGCAGATCCGCTGGTGCGCCGACGGCCAATCCGGCTGCAACGCCGAGCACCTGCGCGGCGCCCTCGCCTGCCTGCTGATACAGCCAGCGGCCGCTGGAAAGCGGGCCCGGCGAGATCACGTTGCGGCCCCGCAGCGTCAGCCGTTGGCCGTATTCGAGCAGGCGCAGTTCTTCTGCGGCATCAATCAATACGTTGGAATCCGAACCGACACCGAAACGCCCCCCGGCAGCGACAAACTCACGCATCGGGAACACGCCGTCGCCGAGGTTGGCTTCAGTGATCGGGCACAGGCCCACCACCGCGCCGCTGTCGGCCATCGACGTCACTTCCTGCGCGGTGACATGGGTGGCATGCACCAGGCACCAGCGCGGATCGACGTCCACGTTGGCATACAGCCATTCCACCGGGCGCTGCCCGCTCCAGGCCAGGCAGGCATCAACTTCGCGGGTTTGTTCGGCGATGTGGATGTGGATCGGCCCCGGCGACATGGCCGCCAATGCCTGCAGCTCCTGCGGGGTGCAGGCGCGCAGGCTGTGCGGGGCCAGCCCCAGCACCGCGTCGGGCGTGTTCGACAAGGCGTTGCGGCAGCCCTCAAGCAACGATGCAAAACCGTCGATGTCATGCAGGAAGCGGCGCTGCCCGTGCGTGGGCGCGGCACCACCGAAGTCCGAATGCGCGTAGAACACCGGCAGCAGCGTCAGGCCCAGGCCGGATTCATTGGCCGCCGCAGCGACGCGGCCAGCCATCTCTGCGTGGTCGGCATAGCGGCTGCCATCGGCGGCGTGGTGCAGATAGTGGAATTCGCCGACGCGGGTAAAGCCGCTTTCCAGCATTTCCATGTAGGCCTGGGCGGCAATGGCCTGGAAGTCGTCCGGATTGATGCGGTCCAGGAAGCGGTACATCAGCTCGCGCCAGCTCCAGAAGCTGTCGCCCGAGCGCCCGCCCACTTCGGTCAAGCCGGCCATAGCGCGCTGGAAGGCATGGCTGTGCAGGTTGCCCAGCCCGGCCACGACAACATCCAGCGGCTGATCGCCGGCTTCCCGGGCCACGCCGGCGGTCACTGCGGTGATGCGTCCGTCCACGCTTTCAATCCGCACATCCTGCGCCCAGCCGTCGGGCAACAGCGCTTGGGCGGCGTGGAAATGAATCATCTTGCTGGCGTTGTCAGACATCACTGGACACTCTCCGTTTTCCGTCGTTATTGTATATACAAATTGACGGGATGAGTGCACATGCGCTGCGACACACTCTGGCACAACGCCAACCTGATGACACTGGACGATGCCAGCGGCGGCCTGGGTATTGTCCGCGATGGCGTGATCGCCGCGCGCGAGGGCCGCATTGTCCACGTTGGCCCCGCAGATGCAGCGCCCGCCTTCGAGGCTGCGCAGCGCATTGACTGCGAAGGCCGCTGGATCAGCCCCGGGTTGATCGACTGCCACACCCACTTGGTCTATGCCGGCAACCGTGCCGGCGAGTTCGAGCAGCGCCTGCGCGGTGTGAGCTATGCCGATATTGCCCGCGCCGGCGGCGGCATTGTCTCCACCGTACGCGCCACCCGCGCTGCCGACGACGAGGCGCTGATCAAGGCCACCCTGCCCCGGCTCGATGCGATGCTGGCCGAAGGCGTCACCACCATCGAGATCAAATCCGGCTACGGTTTGAGCCTGATGGACGAGCGCAAGCAACTGCGCGTCGTCAGCGAACTGGGCACGCTGCGCAAGGTTGAAGTGGTCCCGACCTTCCTCGGCGCGCATGCGGTGCCGCCGGGCCACGAAGCACAGGCCTACATCAACGAAGTGTGCGCGGTGATGATCCCCGCCATCGCCGCCGAAGGGCTGGCCGAAGCGGTTGATGTGTTCTGCGAGAACATCGCCTTCTCCCCGGCGCAGGCGCAGCAGGTATTTGAAGCGGCCAAGCAGCACGGGCTGGCCATCAAGATCCACGCCGAGCAGTTGTCCAACCAGCACGGTGCGGAGTTGGCAGCACGCCACGGCGCGCTGTCGGCTGACCATATCGAACACCTTGATGATGCCGGCATCGCTGCCATGCGCGCGGCCGGCACGGTCGCCGTGCTGTTGCCCGGCGCGTACTACTTCACCCGCGAAACGGTGCAGCCGCCGATCCAGAAGCTGCGTGATGCCGGCGTACCGCTGGCCCTGGCTACCGACAGCAACCCCGGCACCTCGCCACTGACCAGCCCGCTGCTGACCATGAACATGGGCGCGACCCTGTTCCGCCTGACCGTGGACGAATGCATCGCTGGTTTCACCCGCGAAGCCGCGCGTGCGCTGGGCCGCAGCGAACGCATCGGCCGGCTTGCCGCCGGCCTGGAATGCGATCTGGCCATCTGGGACATCGACGCACCGGCCGACCTGGTTTACCGCATCGGCTTCAACCCCCTGCATGCCCGCGTCTGGCGCGGGCAGCCCGCCTGAAACACCGCACTACTGGAGCACACATGAGCACCACCCTCACCCTTCTCCCCGGCCATGTTCCGCTGTCGCAGTGGCGGCAGATCTACCGCGGTGCCAACGTGCAGTTGGACGCCTCGGCACAGGCCGCCGTGCAGCGCAGCGCGCAGGTCGTTGCCGACATCGTCGCCAAGGGCGAGCCGGTGTATGGCATCAACACCGGCTTCGGCAAGCTGGCCAGCGTGCGCATCGAGCGTGAGGACCTGGAAACCCTGCAGCGGAACATCGTGCTGTCGCATGCCGCCGGCGTGGGCGAGCCGATGCCGGCCAATGTCGTCCGCCTGATGATGGCGCTCAAGCTGACCAGCCTTGCCCAGGGTGCCTCGGGCATTCGTCCGCAGACGCTGGCGTTGCTGGAAGCGATGTTGCAGAAGGATGTGGTGCCGGTGGTGCCGTGCCAGGGCTCGGTCGGTGCCTCGGGCGACCTTGCACCGCTGTCACACCTGGCCAGCGTGATGATCGGCGTCGGCGAAGCGTTTGTCGGCGGCGTGCGCATGCCCGCCGCACAGGCGCTGCAGCAGACCGGCCTGGCACCGCTGGTGCTGGGTGCGAAGGAAGGCCTGGCCCTGCTCAACGGCACCCAGTACTCCACCGCTTACGCGCTGGCCGGCCTGTTCGAGATTGAAGTGGTGTTCCAGGCGGCGCTGGTCACCGGCGCGTTGTCGGTGGAAGCGGCCAAGGGTTCGGATACGCCGTTCGACCCGCGCATCCACAGCATCCGTGGCCAGCGTGGACAGATCGCCACCGCCGCCGTGCTGGGCCAGCTGATGAAGGGCTCGGCCATCCGTGAATCGCACCGTGACAACGACGTCCGCGTGCAGGATCCCTACTGCCTGCGCTGCCAGCCGCAGGTGATGGGCGCCGCATTGGACGTCATTCGCCAGGCGGCGACCACGCTGGAAATCGAAGCCAACGGCGTCTCCGACAACCCGCTGGTGTTCACCGATACCGGCGAAGCCCTGAGTGGCGGCAATTTCCACGCCGAGCCGGTGGCCTTTGCCGCCGACATGCTGGCCATGGCGATCTGCGAAATCGGCTCGATCAGCGAGCGCCGCACCGCAATGCTGGTGGACCCGGCGCTGAGCGGCCTGCCTGCGTTCCTGACGCCGAAGCCGGGCCTGAACTCGGGCTTCATGATTCCGCAGGTCACCGCGGCGGCGCTGGTTTCGGAGAACAAGCAGCGCGCCTACCCGGCCAGCGTGGATTCGATTCCGACCTCGGCCAACCAGGAAGACCATGTGTCGATGGCCGCGCACGGCGCGCGTCGTTTGATCGCGATGGCCGAGAACGCCGCCAACGTGATCGGCATTGAACTGCTGGCCGCCGGCCAGGGCTGTGATTTCCACGCGCCGCTGCGTTCGAGCGAAGCACTGGAAGGCGTGCGCGCGACGCTGCGCGCGCAGGTGCCGACGCTGCAAGACGACCGCTACTTCCACCCGGACATGGTTGCCGCCACCGAGCTGGTGCGCAGTGGCGCGCTGGTGAACGGGCTGGGCGTGCAGTTGCCGGGTGTGGATGTGGCTGGCAACGCCTGATTCAAGCCGATGCAGAGCTGTTGGCCAGCGTTGGGGGCTTCTCGCAAAGAGCCCCCTCATCTGCCCTTCGGGCATCTCGCTCCGCGCCCCGGCCCCGCGCAGAGCGCGGTGCGTTCGGACATGCACGAGCCAGTGGCTCGTATGCCGCATGTCCTCACCCCGCACGCGGGAGAAGCGGAGGCTGGCCGCACAGCAATCCGTCAGACCAAGCACAACCCACCGCTAGCCGCGAGCCAATCTCTTCTCCCGCACGCGGGAGAAGAAACCGCACTCCCTCACGCGCCTCACCGTTCACCCCTGTTCCCAGGAATCCACCATGACCACCACGCCTGACTGGCTGCAGATCCATCAAGGGCAAGCGCCGTTGATCGTCAGCTTCCCGCACACCGGCACCGAGCTGCCCGACGAACTGGCGGGCCACTTCGTATCGCCGTGGCTGGCCCGCCGCGATGCCGACTGGTGGGTGCACGATCTCTACGCCTTCGCCGCAAGGGAACTGGGCGCCACCACCGTGCGCACTGCGATTTCGCGTTCGGTGATCGACGTCAACCGCGACCCTTCCGGCGTATCGCTGTATCCGGGCCAGAACACCACCGGCCTGTGCCCGACCACCACCTTCGACAACCAGCCGCTGTATCGCGACGGCCACGCGCCGGACGAGGCGGAAATCGAACGTCGCCGCCAGACCTGGTTCGACCCGTATCACGCCGCGCTTGCCGAGCAGATCGCCCGCCTGCGTGCGCAGCACGACACCGTCGTCGTCTACGACGCACATTCGATCCGCTCCCTGATTCCGCACCTTTTCGACGGCGAGTTGCCGCAGTTCAACATCGGCAGCGCCGGCCCCAGCGGGGCGCCGGACACCTCCTGCGACAACGCGCTCACCGACGTGGTGGAAAACCTGTGTGCGATGAGCGGCATGAGCCATGTGCGCAACGGTCGCTTCAAGGGCGGCTGGATCACCCGCCATTACAGCGACACCGCCGGTGGCGTGCACACCCTGCAGATGGAACTGGGCTGCCGTGGCTACATGCACGAGCCCGCCCCGGCCGATGTGGACGAACACAGCTGGCCCACCCCCTACGACCCCGAACACGCCGCGCCCGTGCGCAACACCTTGCAGCAAGTGCTCGGCGCCTGTCTGGAATTTGCTACCCGGAGAAATGCATGACCCGTCACGACCCGTCCCGCAGCCCGCGCGCGCCGCGCGGCAACACGCTCAACTGCAAGTCCTGGCAGACCGAAGCGCCGTTCCGCATGTTGCAGAACAACCTGGATGCCGAAGTCGCCGAGGATCCGACGTCGCTGGTGGTCTACGGCGGCATCGGTCGCGCCGCGCGCGACTGGGAGAGCTACGACAAGATTCTGGAAACGCTCAAGCGCCTGGACGACAACCAGACCCTGCTGGTGCAGTCCGGCAAGCCGGTCGGCGTGTTCCCCACGCATCCGGATGCGCCGCGCGTGCTGATCGCCAACTCCAACCTGGTGCCGCACTGGGCCAACTGGGAGCACTTCAACGAGCTCGATAAGAAGGGCTTGATGATGTACGGGCAGATGACCGCCGGCAGCTGGATCTACATCGGCAGCCAGGGCATCGTCCAGGGCACCTACGAAACCTTCGTGGAAATGGGCCGCCAGCACTACGGTGGCAGCCTGACCGGCAAGTGGATTCTCACCGCCGGCCTCGGCGGCATGGGCGGCGCACAGCCGCTGGCCGCGTCGCTGGCCGGCGCCAGCAGCCTGACCATCGAATGCCGCCAGAGCAGCATCGATTTCCGCCTGCGTACCCGCTATGTGGACGAACAGGCCACCGACATCGACGACGCGCTGGCACGCATCGCCAAGTACACGGCGAGCGGTGAAGCCAAGTCGATTGCCCTGCTTGGCAACGCCGCCGAGATTCTGCCGGAACTGGTGCGCCGTGGCGTGCGCCCGGACTGCGTCACCGACCAGACCAGTGCGCACGATCCGGTGCACGGCTACCTGCCGCTGGGCTGGACCGTGGAGCAGTGGCTGGCCGAGCAGCAGGCCAACCCGGAGAAGGTGCGCGATGCCGCCAAGGCCGCCATGCGCGTGCATGTGGAAGCGATGCTGGCCTTCCACGCGGCCGGCATCCCGACCGTCGATTACGGCAACAACATCCGCCAGATGGCCTTCGACGAAGGCCTGAAGAACGCGTTCGACTTCCCCGGTTTCGTACCGGCGTATGTGCGGCCGCTGTTCTGCCGCGGCGTCGGCCCGTTCCGCTGGGTGGCACTGAGTGGCGACCCGGAAGACATCTACAAGACCGATGCCAAGGTGAAGGAAATCATCGCCGACGACCCGCACCTGCACCGTTGGCTGGACATGGCGCGCGAGCGCATCAGCTTCCAGGGCCTGCCGGCGCGTATCTGCTGGGTTGGCCTGGGCCTGCGCCACAAGCTGGGCCTGGCCTTCAACGAAATGGTGCGCAACGGCGAACTGAGCGCGCCGGTGGTGATCGGCCGCGATCACCTGGACAGCGGCAGTGTTGCCTCGCCCAACCGCGAGACCGAGTCGATGAAGGACGGTTCGGATGCGGTGTCCGATTGGCCGCTGCTCAACGCCATGTTGAACGTTGCCGGCGGCGCCACCTGGGTGAGCCTGCACCACGGTGGTGGTGTCGGCATGGGCTATTCGCAGCATTCGGGCGTTGTCATTGTCTGTGACGGCAGCGAAGCGGCTGACCAGCGCATCGCCCGCGTACTGTGGAACGACCCGGGCACCGGCGTGATGCGTCATGCCGATGCCGGTTATGACATCGCCCTTGATTGCGCCAGGGAGAAGGGGCTGGATCTGCCGGGCATTCTTGGCTGATTCGTAACCTTTGGCTTAGATGATCGACGGGCAGGTTTTTGACCTGCCCGTTTTTGTTTGTTCGGGGGCTTGCTCCCCCTCTCCCCAACCCCTCTCCCGCCAGGGGAGAGGGGCTTGATGCGCCGCGAGTTGAAGCAATCCTCGCAATTGCAGCTTTGAAGCCCCTCTCCCCTGGCGGGAGAGGGGTTGGGGAGAGGGGCTTGATGCACCGCTAGTTGAGGCAATCTTCGCAATTGCAGCTTTGGAGCCCCTCTCCCCTGGCGGGAGAGGGGTTGGGGAGAGGGGAACGCACTTCGCAGCCAACCCAATCCCGCACGCTTGAAAAGCCTCAAACCCACTTCGGAACACTTCTTGCACAACCCCGGATGACTTCCTCCTCCGCACCGTGCCATGTCCGAAAACGAGCAGGCCGGGGAAAAAACTGAACTCCCCACCGAAAAACGCCTGCGTGATGCGCGGGAACAAGGCAACATCCCGCGCTCCAAGGAGCTGGCCACGGCGGCCGTTTTTACCTCTGCCGTGGTGGCGCTGGCCACCCTTTCCGGGCCGGTCGCCAACGATGCGCGCGAATGGATGAAGGCTGCGCTCCGCCCGGATCCTTCCCTGCTGGACACCCCACAGGCGCTGTTCGGACACGCCGGCTGGCTGTTGTTGAAGCTGATGCTGGCGGTCAGCCCGTTGATCCTGGTGTGCCTGCTCGCCGGCTTCATCGCGCCGGTGCTGATGGGCGGCCTGCGCTTTTCCAACAAGGCATTGATGCCCGATTTCAAGCGCATGAGCCCGATGAGCGGCCTCAAACGCCTGTACGGCAGCGAAGCGGTGGCTGAGCTGGTCAAGTCGATGCTGCGCGTGGCCTTCATCGGCGGCGCCGCCAGCCTGTGCATCTGGCAAGGCATGGACGCACTCCGTGGCCTGCTGCACCAGCCACTTGAGCGCGCGGTCAGCCACGGCCTGTGGTTCACCCTCAAGCTATTGCTGGCCACCGGCGGCGCGCTGGCGCTGCTGGCGGCCATCGATGCGCCGTACCAGAAGTGGAACTGGCTGCGGAAGTTGAAGATGACCCGCGAAGAACTCAAGCGGGAAATGAAGGAAAGCGAGGGCAGCCCCGAGGTCAAGGGCCGCATCCGCCAGATGCAGATGCAGATGTCACAGCGGCGGATGATGGAAGCCGTGCCCACGGCCGACGTGGTGGTGGTCAACCCCACCCACTACGCCGTTGCCCTGAAGTACGAAAGCGGCCGCATGAATGCCCCCACCGTGGTGGCCCGCGGCGTGGACGAAGTGGCCCTGAACATCCGCAAGGTGGCCGACGGCAACAAGGTCGCCATCGTCTCCGCGCCGCCTTTGGCACGCGCCTTGTATCGGGAGAGCCAACTCGGCAAGGAAATCCCCGTGAGACTGTATTCGGCCGTCGCCCAGATCCTGTCCTACGTCTACCAGCTGCGCCAATGGCGGACCGGCCCGATGCCGGCCATGCCCCCGCTGGATGTTGACGAATTCGGCAACGGAGCCACGCCATGAGCACGCAGACCTCGGGCCTCACCGCGCGGCGGATGCTGGACATGCTGCGCCAGGGACTTGGCGCGCCGCTGATCGTGCTGGCACTGCTGGCGATGGTGGTGGTGCCGCTGGCCGCGCCGGTGCTCGATGCGCTATTCACCCTCAACATCGCCATCTCGCTGATGGTGCTGCTGGCGGTGGTCTACGTGAAGCGGCCGCTGGATTTCACCATCTTCCCCATCGTGCTGCTGGTCACCACGATGCTGCGGCTGGCGCTGAACGTGGCCTCCACCCGCGTCATCCTGCTCAACGGCCAGGACGGCCATGACGCCGCCGGCAAGGTGATCGCCGCCTTCGGCGAGTTCGTCATCGGCGGCAACTACGCGGTCGGCATCGTGGTGTTCGCGATCCTGACCATCATCAATTTCGTGGTGATCACCAAGGGTGCCGGGCGCGTGTCGGAAGTGACCGCGCGCTTCATCCTGGACGCCATGCCCGGCAAGCAGATGGCCATCGACGCCGACCTCAACGCCGGTTTGCTGACGCGCGAGGAAGCCAAGGCCCGCCGCGAGGAAGTGCGCGAGGAAGCCGACTTCTACGGTGCAATGGACGGCGCCAGCAAGTTCATCCGCGGCGACGCCATCGCCGGCATCCTGATCCTGTTCATCAACCTGCTCGGCGGCCTGGCCGTGGGTGTGCTGCAGCATGGCATGCCGTTCGGCGATGCCGCGGCCACCTACACCCTGCTGTCCATCGGTGACGGCCTGGTGGCGCAGCTGCCGGCACTGCTGGTCTCCAGCGCCGTGGCCATGCTGGTCACCCGCGCCTCGCGTTCGCAGGACATGGCCCAGGCCATGATGGGCCAGGTGTTCGGCCAGTACCGGGCGCTGGCCATTGCCGCCGGCATCATCGGCCTGGTCGGCCTGGTGCCGGGCATGCCCAATTTCGCCTTCCTGACCCTGGCTTCCATCCTCGGCTTTCTGGCCTGGAAGCTGTGGAAGCGCGAAATGGCCGCGGCCAAGAGCCCGCAGGCCGCTGCTGAAGGAGCCGAATCTGCGATTCCGGGCCTGGCCTCGCCGCCCTCACCCACCGCCGAACTGAGCTGGGACGAACTGCGCCCAGTCGATCCGCTGGGCCTGGAAGTGGGCTACCGGCTGATCCCGCTGGTGGACAAGGCGCAGGGCGGCGAACTGATGGCACGCATCAAGGGTGTGCGCCGCAAGCTCACCCAGGACCTGGGTTTCCTGATCCCGCCGGTCCACATCCGCGACAACCTGGAGCTGTCGGCCACCGCTTACCGCCTGCTGATCCATGGCGTGCCGGTGGCCACCGCCGACATCCACCCCGACCGCGAACTGGCACTGGACCCGGGCAGCGCCATGGGCAAGCTGGAAGGCATTGCTGGCAAGGATCCGGCGTTCGGCCTGGATGCCACCTGGATCCAGCCACATCAACGCGCCCATGCCGAATCGCTGGGCTACACGGTGGTTGATCCGGCCACCGTGGTGGCCACGCATCTGTCGCACCTCATCCGCGAACACGCGCCGGAGCTGCTCGGTCACGAGGAAGTGCAGCAGTTGCTGGCAACCCTGGCCAAGAGCGCGCCCAAGCTGGCCGAGGAGCTCTCGCCCAAGGCGCTGCCGCTGTCCACGGTGTCGCGCGTGCTGCAGAACCTGTTGATCGAACGCATCCCGGTGCGGCAGCTGCGCAAGATCGCCGAAGCCCTGCTGGAAACCGCGCCCGTCACCCAGGACCCGGCCGCGCTGACCGCTGCCGTGCGCACCGCGCTGGGCCGTTTCATCGTGCAGGAGATTGCCGGCACCTCCCCGGAGCTGCCGGTGTTCACCCTCAACCCGCAACTGGAACGGGTCTTGCAGGAGTCAACGCAAGGCAATGGTGCCGCACTGGAACCCGGTCTCGCCGAACGCCTCCATCAGAGTCTTGCCGATTGCGTCGGCAAGCAGGAGGCCCGCAACGAGCCCGCGGTGGTGCTGGTACCGGCGCCGGTCCGCGCCGCGCTGGCGCGCCTGGTCCGCCACAGCGTTCCCTCGCTGTCGGTCCTGGCCTACAGCGAGGTACCGGAAGACAAGCGGCTGAAGCTGGTCGGCACGATCAGCTGAGGCCGCCCGGAAGCCCGCGCCGCCCCCGGCGCAGGTGACGGAAAACAGACACCTGAGCAACCCATCAGAAACCCCGCACGAAGGAGCACGCCACGCCATGCAGGACACCGCCATCGCCAACGCCGCTGCTTCGGGCCAGCCCCACGCCCGGTACCAGAACATGAAGATCAAACGTTTCGTCGCCGCCGACATGCGCACCGCCATGAACCTGGTGCGCAAGGAGCACGGGCCGGATGCGGTCATCCTTTCCAATCGCCGCATCGAGGAAGGTGTCGAGATCGTGGCGGCCGCCCATTACGACGAAACCGCCGTACAGCAGGCACTGCAGGCCAGCCGCCCGCCGGCGCCGGCACCGTCGAAGCCACGCAGCGCCGCCGAGGCGATCATGGCGGCGATGACCCGTCGCAAGGCGCCGGAACCGGCACCGGAGCCAGTCACCGCCACCACCTCGGCCGTGGCCGCGCTGGCACGCTCGGCGGTCGGTGCCACGGGGCGCTCCATCGACAGCAGCATTGAACTGGCACCCGGCAGCCGCTTTGCGTCGCTGCTCAAGCGCCCGTCGGCCGAGGACATGCCGCCGCAGATCGAAATGCAGCGCTTCGCCACCCTGCCAGCCAGCGCCGACGAACCGCCGGTGGTGCCGGTTTTCCGTCCCGCCGGCAGCACGCCGGTCAACCTGCCCGCACCGCAGTTGCCGGAAGCGCCCAGCGAACGCCCGGTGGAACGCGCGCGTTTCAGCATTGATCCGCCGCAGCTTGATGACGCGCCCGTGGCAGCGGTGATGCCGCAGGCCACGTTCGCTCCGGCATCGGCCGCCGCGCCGGCCCAGGAGGCCGCTCCGGTGGTCGCCGCCGTTGCTGCGCCCGCCGCTGCCGTGGACGCCACACCCGCCACCGCAGCACCGGCAATTGCCCCGGTGGTCAGCACCGCCAGCAATGAGCGCGAGCTCAACCAGCTGCGTCAGGAAGTGGTGGGCATGCGCCAGATGATCGAGCGCGAGATGAACCGCTTCACCGACGAACGCCTGCGTGGCAGCGCGGTGCGTGGCAATGCGCTGGACCTGATGGACGAATACGGCTTCGACGCCGGCCTGTCGCGTGATGTGGTCATGCAGATCCCGGCCGATACCGACCCGGCCCGCGCCCGTGGCCTGATGCTGGGGCTGATTTCCCGCAAGCTGCCGGTGGCGCCCATTGACCCCATCGAAACCGGCGGCGTGATCGCCCTGGTCGGCCCCACCGGCGCCGGCAAGACCACCACCATCGCCAAGCTGGCCTCGCGCTTTGCCGAAGCCCATGCCGCCCGCGACGTGGCCCTGGTGACCACCGACACCCAGCGCATCGGTGCCCGCGAACAGTTGTACGGCTTCGGCCGTCAGTTGGGCATTGCCGTGCACGAAGCCAACAGCAGCACCAACCTCAACCAGCTGCTGGAGCGCCTGGCCGACTACAAGCTGGTGCTGATTGATACCGCCGGCCTGGGCCAGCGCGACCGCGCGCTCACCGCGCAGCTGCAGTGGCTGCGTGCCGCCGGCCAGATCCGCACCCTGCTGGTGCTGCCGGCCAACACCTCCTTCCAGGACATGGACGAAGTGGTGCGCCGCTTCAGCGCCGCCAACCCGCAGGGGCTGGTGCTGACCAAGCTGGACGAGACCGGCCGCTTCGGTTCGGCCCTGTCGGTGGCCGTGGACCACCGCCTGCCGATCACCTGGGTGACCGACGGCCAGGACGTGCCGGAAGACCTGCACCGCGCCTCGGCGGCCAATCTTGTACTTCGCCTTGAAGATTTGCGGCGCGCGGCCGATATGCCCTGCAATCCGGAGTTGAACAATGCAGTCGCGTGAGTACGCCAAGCTGACCCATACCTTCCCGCTGTCGGCCACCCGGCGCGATCCGGCGGGCCCGGTGCGGACCATCGCCGTCACCGGCGGCAAGGGTGGCGTGGGTAAAACGAATGTCTCGGCCAACCTGGCCGTGGCACTGGCAGGCATGGGCAAACGCACGCTGCTGCTGGACGCCGACCTGGGCCTGGCCAATATCGACGTGGTGCTGGGCCTGCACCCCAAGCACACCCTGGCCGACCTGGTCGCCGGGCGCTGCACGCTGGAGGAAGTCATCGTCGAAGGCCCCAACGGCGTGCTGGTGGTGCCGGCCGCATCGGGCCGCCGGCACATGGCCGAGCTGCAACCGGCCGAGCACGTCGGCCTGGTCAACGTGTTCTCCGAGCTGGAACGCGACCTGGACGTGATGATCATCGACACCGCCGCCGGCATCACCGACAGCGTGTTGACGTTCTGCCAGGCCGCGCAGGACACCGTGGTGGTGGTCTGCGACGAACCGGCCTCCATCACCGACGCCTACGCGCTGATCAAGGTGCTCTCGCGCGAACGCGGGGTGGACCGTATCCAGGTGGTGGCCAACATGGCCCGCGACCCGAACGAAGGCCGCGCCCTGTACGAAAAACTGGTGCGGGTCTGCGAGAAGTTCCTGATCGATGTCTCACTCAACTACCTGGGCTGCGTGCCGCAGGACGACTGGCTGCGCCTGTCGGTGCAGCGCCAGCAGCCGGTGGTGAAGCTCTATCCGTCCGCGCCGGCGTCGCTGGCGATCCAGGAGATCGCCCGCCGCACCGCCCGCTGGCACGCCCCCACCGCACCGCGCGGTGGCGTCGAATTCTTTCTGGAACGCATCCTCCAGCAGAAGGTGAGCGCATGAATGCCGCAGCCCATGCCCAGTACCGCGAAGTCCAGCGCGCCGCTGCCAATGACTGCATCACCCGCCACGCCGACCTGGTGCGCCGCATCGCCCACCACCTGGCCGCGCGCCTGCCGGCAAGCGTGGAGGTTGATGACCTGATCCAGGCCGGCATGATGGGCTTGATCGAAGCGTCGCGCAGCTATGACGCCGAACAGGGCGCCTCGTTCGAGACCTACGCTTCCATCCGCATCCGTGGCTCGATGATCGACGAGATCCGTCGCGGCGACTGGGTACCGCGCTCGGTGCACCGCCGCGCCCGCGATGCCGCGGCCACCATCCGTCGCCTCGAGCAGGCCAGCGGCCGCGCCGCCAGCGCCAGCGAAGTGGCCGAGGCCATGGAGCTGCCGCTACCCGAATACATGCGCCTGGTCGAGGATGCCTCGCGTGGCCAGGTGTTGAGCCTGGAATCGCGCATCGAAGACCACGGCGAGCTGGACACGCCCTCCACCGGCGGGCCGACCCCGCAGCAGGTGCTTGAGCGCAGCCAGTTCGGCGCCGAGCTGGGCAAGGCCATCGCCCTGCTGCCCGAGCGCGAACAGCTGGTGCTCTCGCTCTACTACGAGCAGGAATTGAACCTGAAGGAAATCGGCGCGGTGCTCGGCGTAAGCGAGTCACGCGTCTGCCAGATCCACGGCCAGGCCACGCTCCGCCTGCGCGGCCGGCTGAAGATTTTCGAGGCCGCTGACGCCGGCCTCGAGGAACCATGAAGAGGAACAACCCTTGAACAAGAACATGCGCATCCTGATCGTTGACGACTTCTCGACGATGCGTCGCATCGTCAAGAACCTGCTTGGCGATCTGGGCTTCACCAATACCGCCGAAGCCGAGGACGGGCATGCCGCGCTGGCCCTGCTGCAGAGCCAGCCGTTTGATTTCGTGGTCACCGACTGGAACATGCCGGTGATGACCGGCATCGAGCTGCTCAAGGCCATCCGCGCCGACGGCAAGCTCAAGACCCTGCCGGTGCTGATGGTCACCGCCGAGGCCAAGCGTGAGCAGATCATCGAGGCCGCCCAGTGCGGTGTGAACGGCTACATCATCAAGCCCTTCACCGCGCAGACGCTGGAAGAAAAGCTCGGCAAGATTTTTGAACGCCTGGCTGCGAGCGCCTGATGGACGCGCACGCCGAAGCATTGAGCGACAAATCGGCCCTGGTGCAGCGCCTGCAGGATGCGTTGGCCGCACTGGAAAACGGTGACGAAGCCAGCTGGCGTCGGGAAATCGACGCCCTGGCCGCATTGCGTACCCAGCCGATGATGGCCGGGCTCGGCCGTCTGGCCCGCGAACTGGGCCAGGCCCTGGGTGAACTGCCCAGCGTGCCGTCCGATGCCGGCGAGCTGGACGATGCCTGCGCACGCCTGGACCATGTCGTGCAGATGACCGAACAGGCCACCCATCGCACCCTGGACCTGGCCGAGGAATGCCGTGCGCTCACCGAGCAGCTGCGTGCCGAAGGCCTCAGCCCCGACCAAGACCACCTGCTGGACCGCATCCGCCACAACCTCACCGAAGTGGCGCTCACCCAGAGCTACCAGGACCTCACCGGCCAGATCATCCGCCGCGTGGTCGGCATCGTGCGTCGCGTGCATGAGGGTTTCGGCGCACTCGGCCTGCCACCACCGGAAGAAGAAGTACGCACTCCCGGCTTGGCCGGGCCAGCGCTGAAAGGTTTGGACCGCCATGCCGTCTCCCAGCACGACGCCGACGATCTGCTGTCGGACCTGGGGCTGTAAGCCATGAGCGCCTTTGCCGACGACATCGCCGCCGATTTCATCCTCGAAGCGCAGGAGATCCTCGATCGGCTGGGCGAACAACTGGTGACGCTGGAGCAGGCGCCGCAGGACGCTGACCAGCTCAACGCGGTGTTCCGTGGTTTCCACACGCTCAAGGGCGGCGCCGGTTTTCTGGCGATCACGCCCATGGTCGAACTGTGCCACGCCGCTGAAGAAGCGCTGGGCATGGCGCGTGCAGGCAAGGCCGAATTGCTGGCGCATCACTTTGATGCCGCCCAGCAATCGCTGGATTGGCTGCAGTCAATGCTGGATGCGGTGTCCAGCGGCACTGATCCCGAACACGCACCGGCAACGCTGATTGCGCAGTTCGATGTCAGCGCCGCGCCGGTTGCCGTGGTGGCGCCGGCCAGCACCGGCGGCGAGCTGATCAGCGAAGACGAATTTGAAGCCCTGCTCGACCAGTTGCATGGCGCCGCTGCACCGGGCACGACACCCCACGTGCCAGCAAAGGCCGATGACACGCTCATCAGCGAAGACGAGTTCGAGGCCCTGCTCGACCAACTGCACGGTGGCGCTGCGCCCGGCGCGGTGACAGTGGCACCTGCACCGGCTGTGGCCAAGGCGCCGGCCGTCACGCCTGCGCCAGCGCCCGCGCGTCCTGCAGCGGCCAAGCCCGGCCCGGCAAAAGCCGCCGAACCCGAGCAGACCGTGCGCGTGGACACCAAACGGCTGGATGCCATCGTCAACCTGATCGGCGAGCTGGTGCTCTCGCGCAACCGCCTCAAGACCCTGCGTACCCGCTTGAAGGATGAGGAGCTTGATCGCGCGGTTTCCACCTTGGATATCGCCACCGCGCGCCTGCAATCGGCGGTGATGCGCACGCGCATGCAGCCGGTGGGCAAGGTGTTCTCACGCTTCCCGAAAGTTGCCCGCGACGTCGCCCGTTCGTTGCAGAAGGAAGTGGACCTGGAACTGATCGGCGCGGACACCGAACTGGACCGCAACCTGGTCGAGGCCCTGGCCGACCCGCTAGTGCACCTGGTGCGCAATGCCATCGACCACGGCGTGGAAAAGCCCGACCTGCGCGAAGCCCAGGGCAAGCCACGCATGGGCCGCGTGCGGCTTTCCGCACAGCAGGAAGGTGATTACGTCAGCATCGAAGTGCAGGACGATGGCGCCGGCATCGACCCGGAGCGGCTGCGCGCCAAGGCCCGCGAAAAGGGCTTGATCGACCCCGAAGCTGCCGCCCGCCTGAGCAGCGAGGAATGCCTGCATCTGGTGTTCCTGCCGGGTTTCTCGACCAAGCAGCAGGTCACCGACATTTCCGGGCGCGGCGTCGGCATGGACGTGGTGCAGTCGCGCATCCGCGAACTCAGCGGGCAGATCCAGATCCAGTCCGAACTGGGCCGGGGCAGCCGCTTTTTGATCCGCGTACCGCTCACCCTGGCGATCCTGCCCACCCTGCTGGTGCAGGCCGGCGAGGACGTCTATGCCCTGCCCCTGGCACGCGTGATGGAAGTGCTGCACGCGCCGGCCACATCGCTGGGCTGGTTCGACGGCCGTGCGGTACTCGACCGCAGGACCCACACGCTGGCACTGCTGGACCTGCGCCAGTGGCTGGGCGTCACCCCGCTGCCGACGACGTTGTTGACCATCGTCGTGCTGCAGATGGGTGAAACCCGTTTCGGCCTGGTCGTGGACCAGGTGCGAGGCCGCGAAGAGGTGGTCATCAAGCCCCTGCCGCGTGCGTTGCGCGGCCTCAAGGGCTATGCCGGCGCCACCCTGATCGGCGACGGCCGCATGGCGCTGATTCTGGATGTGGATGGCTTACGTGGAGTGCAGGGGTAAGCAATGCAGACGCAAGCCGCCTGCAATCTCGCGATCCCGCTAGTCCCCTCTCCCGCCTGCGGGAGAGGGCGGCCCTGCGAAGACGGGGCGGGTGAGGGGCGCTTTTAGGTTCTGAAGCGGAAGCGCCCTCACCCCAACCCCTCTCCCGCACGCGGGAGAGGGGCTAAAGCACAAGCCCAGAACGTCCGTTCCCGCCCCGCCCATTCAAGACCACACGCACCAGGCCGATATCCAACACCATGGACCGACTCAGCATCATTGGACTTTTCCTCGCCCTGCTCTCACTGGTGGGCGGCAGCATCCTCAAGGGTGCCGGCCTGTCCTCGCTGTGGTCACCGGCAGCGTTCGTGATTGTCATCGTCGGCACGATTGCAGCCATCCTATTGCACACCTCGCCTGCGGTGTTCAAACACGCCTTCAAGATCGTGCGCTGGGTGGTCAAGCCGCCGGCCAGTGACCGCCGCGCGCTGATCCAGCAGATCGTGGACTGGAGCAACATCGCCCGTCGCCAGGGCCTGCTCGGTCTGGAGCCGCAGGTGGACATGCAGGACGATCCGTTCATCCGCAAAGGCCTGCAGCTGGTGGTCGATGGCGTGGAGCCGGACACCATCCGTCACATGATGGAAATCGAACTCGGCAGCCAGGAGCAGCAGGATCTGGCCGCCACCAAGGTCTTTGAAGGCATGGGTATCTACGCACCCACGCTGGGCATCATCGGCGCCGTGCTCGGCCTGATCGCGGTGATGAAGAACCTGGCCGACCCCAGCAAACTCGGCCACGGCATCGCCGCCGCGTTCACCGCCACCATCTACGGCATCGCCTCGGCCAACCTGCTGTTCCTGCCGGTGTCGGCCAAGCTCAAGAGCGTGATCGCACACAGCACCCGCGAGCGCGAGATGGTCATCGAAGGGCTGATCGCCATTGCTCAGGGCGAGAACCCACGCAACATCGAAAACAGCCTCGCCGGGTTCGTGAACTGAGCCATGGCACGTCGCAAGCACCACGAAGAGCACGCCAATCACGAGGCATGGGCCATCCCCTATGCCGATCTGATGACGCTGCTGCTCGCCTTCTTCGTGGTCATGTACGCCATCTCCTCGCTCAACGAGGGCAAGTACCGGGTGATGGCCGATTCCCTTTCCACGGCCTTCGGCGGCGCACCGCGCACCATCACCCAGGTGCAGGTCGGCAACATGCAGATCCAGGGCGGTGGCCACGACACCCCGTCGGTGATCCGCTCGCCCAGCATGACCGGCGGCGCGCTGTCCGATCCCACCCAGCTGCCATCGATGGCATCGCACATGCGCCTGCCGGTGTCCGCGCACAACCAGGAGCAACTGCGCCGCGCCGAGCGCCAGTTGAACCAGATTGCCGACCGCCTGAGCTCGGCGCTGGCGCCGTTGGTCAAGCAGGGCGTAATCACCGTGCGCCGCACCGAGCTGTGGCTGGAAGTGGAAATCAACAGCGACATCCTTTTCAGCACCGGCTCGGCAGCACTCGATGCGGGCGCACGCGACACCCTGGGCAAGCTGGCCGACGTGCTGCTTGATGCACCCAACGGCGTTCGCGTCGAAGGCCACACCGACAACCTCCCCATCGCCACCGCGCAGTTCCCCTCCAACTGGGAGTTGTCTGCCGGCCGTGCAGCCAGCGTGGTGCATCTGTTTGCCGACCACGGCGTGCAGCCGGCGCGGTTGGCGATGGTCGGCTATGGCGAGTTCCGCCCGCGCGAAAGCAACGACCTGCCGGAAGGCCGCAACCGCAACCGGCGGGTGATGGTCATCATCCTGGCCGACTCGGCTGCGGCCGCCGACCTGCCGGGTGCGGGCACCACCACCGCCAGCACCGACGGCACCGATACCCCCCGCAGCGACGGCACCACCGCTGCCGCCGCCTCGGTGCCTGCTGTCATCGAAGGAGTTCACTGATGCGTATCTGGGCCATTGCCAACCAGAAAGGTGGCGTCGGCAAGACCACCACCACCCTGTCGCTGGGACGCGGCCTGGCCGCGCGCGGACACACGGTGCTGTTGATCGATTTGGACCCGCATTCCTCGCTCACCCGCGCCTTCGGCGTGCCGCTTGAGCCCGTGCCGCAGGGCGTGCAGGAGCTGTTCGCCACGCCGCCGCATGAGATCTCCGAGCTGGCGCAAGCCAGCAATATTCCGGGGCTGGATTACCTCTGCGCGCAAGCCTCACTGGCCACGCTGGAACGCCGCAGCGCCAACCAGCCCGGGCTGGGCCTGGCCCTGCAACAGGCGTTTGCACGCCACGGCCAACGTCACGACTACATCCTGCTGGACTGTGCGCCCACGCTTGGCCTGTTGATGATCAACGCGCTGGCCGCTGCTGATCGGCTGATCATCCCCACCCAGGCCGAACCGCTTGCACTGCATGGCCTTGACGGCATGGTGCGCACCGGCGAAATGGTGGAACGCTCGCGCAAACGTGCATTGCCGATCTCGGTATTGCCCACCCTGTTCGACCGGCGCACCCGTGCTGGCAACGAATCGCTCAAGCTGATGCAGGAGCGTCACGGCAGCCGCGTGTGGGAAGACGCCATTCCCGTCGATACCCGCATCAGCCATGCAGCCGGGCTCACCCAGCCGATGCAGGGCGACGACTATCCCGGACGCGGCCATGCCGCCTACCGCCGCGCGCTGGACTGGATTCTCGGCGAGGACAGGCGCGTGCTGGCACAGGAGGCCGCATGACCAGCGTCGGCGCCCTGGACGACTATCTCGACGAGCTGCTGGCCGATGCCACGCCGGCAGTGGCATCGCCGCCAACGGCAGCCAACGTGCCGGCGCCTGCTGCGGAGATACCTGGTGACAGCCCCGAGCTCGAAGCTGCATTCGAGGAAGCGCTGGCAGCCCTGCAGGCGGCGCGCGTCTCCGGGGACGACATCGCTCCCGCCAGCGCAGCCTGCACGCCGTCATCGCCAACCCTTGCAACCGTGGAAGCGGACGCCGAACCCACATGGGATGACGTGCCGCCCGAACTTCCGGCAGCACCGGCACAGGACATTTCAGGCCAGGCCACGGAGCCGACCTGGGATGACCTTCCCGATGAAGTCATCTACGAAACAGATCCGGCGGAGAGCGCCAGGCTGGCGCATGCCGACAGCCCCGCGCTGGAGAGTGCCTTTGACCTGGCCGCCGGCATCGCCCCCGTCGCACGCGCGTCGATGCCCCCGTCAGTCCCCGCTGCCGCAGACCACACACCGCCGGCCCCTGCCCGGCCAAACACCTGGCAGGAACTGCAGGCACAGGCACGGCAGCCGGGCAACGCGCCGCAGAACCGTCGCGCCAGCGAACGCGCTTCGCGCTGGCTGCGCCTGCGCTGCGGCCCACAGACCTATGCGTTGGAGCTGCTCAAAGTCCAGGAAGTGGTATTGCCGGTGCCACTGCTTGCACTGCGCGGCACGGGTGTGTCGATGCTCGGCATCATGAACCTGCGCGGCCAGGTGGTGCCGGTGATGGACCTGTGCCTGCACCTGGGTGTCGCCACCCCGCCGGAGGACACGCAGACCCGCATCGTGGTGCTCGAAGAGAATGGCGAAGTGCTGGGCCTGCGTGTATCGGCGGTGGAAGATGTCGCCAACCTCACCGACTCCCAGATCGAACCCCCGGACACGGCCCGCATCTGTCAGATATCCAACGAGCTGTTCCGCGGCATCGCCCGCGTCGGCAGCCAACCGATGATCCTGCTCGATGCCACCCGCCTGCTCCAGTAGGAGCGCCTTCAGGCGCGAAACCGGGTCAGCGCCATACCGGGGCAATGTGAGCGCATGCGGGATTCGTTTGCTTCGCGCCTGAAGGCGCGCCTACACGGGCGCCAAACCGCTTAACGCATCACATTCCGCAGCGCACCACATCCTGCGTCCTAAAGAACCCATCGGCACTGCCGCTACCCCTCCCAGTAACGTTTGTCCGGAGCGACGATGAGCACTGTGGCACTGCTGCAGGATCTCGGTATCGAGACCACCAGCGAGTTGAAACAGCAACTGGCCCCGCACCTTGGCCAAGGTGGGGAACTGCGCGTGGACGCCAGCCAGGTGACGCGGGTGCATACCGCCGCCATGCAGGTGCTGTGCGCCTTCGTGCTGGCCCGGCAGCAAGCCGGGCATGCCACCGTCTTCGACGACGCTACGGCAACCTTCCACGACGCCGCGCGCCTGCTCGGTGTCCTCCGGACCCTGGGTCTGGAAGCAACCCCTGACACAACGAAATCTGTGGAGAACGCTGCATGAGCGCACGAATCCTGGTGGTGGACGACTCGGCGTCAATGCGCCAGATGGTCTCTTTCGCCCTTACCTCGGCCGGTTTTTCGGTGGAAGAAGCCGAAGACGGCGCCGTGGCCCTGGGCCGCGCCAAGGGCCAGCGTTTCAATGCCGTGGTCACCGACGTGAACATGCCGAACATGGACGGCATTTCGCTGATCCGCGAGCTGCGCCAGCTGCCGGACTACAAGTTCACCCCGATGCTGATGCTCACCACCGAGTCGGCCGCCGACAAGAAATCCGAAGGCAAGGCCGCCGGGGCCACCGGCTGGCTGGTCAAGCCGTTCAACCCCGAACAGCTCGTCGCCACCGTCCAGAAAGTCCTGGGCTGATCAGCCTCACCTGCCTTACCAACGGATACCGCGCCGATGAGCATGGACCTGCAACGCTTCCACGCCACCTTCTTTGAAGAAAGCCGCGAAGGGCTGGATGCGATGGAGGCCGGCCTGCTCGCCCTGGAAGATGGCGCGCAGGATCCGGAAATCATCAACTCCGTTTTCCGCGCCGCCCATTCGATCAAGGGCGGTGCGGGCACGTTCGGGTTTGATGCAATCGCAAGCCTCACCCACGTGCTGGAAACCCTGCTGGACGAGCTGCGCGCAGGCAAGCGCGCACTGGCCAGCAATGCCGTTGACGCCATGCTGGCCTCGGTGGACGTGCTGCGTGCACTGCTGCGCGAGGCCGAACATGGCCAGGCGGCCGACCCGGCGGCGGTGAAAGCCGTCACCGATCGCCTGCAGGCCGTGTTGAGCGGCCAGGCACCTGCACCGGCAGCGGGCACGCCCAAACAGGACGAGACCCCGGACGCCTGGCAGATCGGCTTTGTACCGGCGCCGTCGCTGTTCATGAGCGGCAACGACCCGCTGCGCATCATTCGTGAGCTGGAAACACTCGGCTCGCTGCATGTCGAACCGCGCATGCAGCGCCTGCCCGCCTTCGACCAGCTCGATCCATTGGAGGCCTATCTGGCCTGGGATCTTGGTCTGGTCGGCAAAGTACCGCGCAGCCGTATTGAAGACACCTTCGCCTGGGTCGTGGACGACTGCGAACTGGACATTCGTCCCGCTGCACCGCCCAGCCTGGCAATCGACGCGCCGGTAGCGGAGCCCGTGCAGACAGCCGCTGTCGCCACCGATGCAGCCAAGCCGGCGGCCAACGGCGCACATGCGCATGAAGCCGAATCCTCCATCCGCGTCAGCGTCGACAAGGTCGACGCGCTGATCAACCTGGTCGGTGAGCTGGTCATCACCCAGGCCATGCTCAAGCAGGTCTCCGGCGGACTGGACGCAGCACACGCCGAGCAGTTGCTAGCCGGCCTGGATCTGCTGGAGCGCAACACGCGTGACCTGCAGGAAGCGGTCATCGGCGTGCGCATGCTGCCGGTGGACGCGGTATTCCGCCGTTTCCCGCGATTGGTCCGCGACCTTTCCAGCCGCCTCGGCAAGCAGGTGCGCCTGCGCACCATCGGCGAAGGTACCGAGCTGGACAAGGGCCTGATCGAAAAGATCGCCGACCCACTCGTGCACCTGGTCCGCAACTCCATCGACCACGGCCTTGAAATGCCGGACGTGCGCCGCGACGCAGGCAAGGAAGAAACCGGCACGATCACCCTGGCCGCCTCCCATCAGGGTGGCCACATCGTGATTGAAGTCAGCGATGACGGCCGTGGCCTGAACCGCGACAGGATCCTGGCCAAGGCGCTTGAGCGCGGCATCAGCGTGCCGGACAACCCCACCGATTCGCAGGTGTGGGATCTGATCTTCCAGCCGGGCTTCTCCACCGCCGATGCGGTGACCGACCTCTCCGGCCGTGGTGTCGGCATGGATGTGGTCCGCCGCAACATCCAGGCACTCGGGGGCGAAGTGCAATTGGAAAGCCGCCCAGGCTCGGGTACCCGCGTCCTGATCCGCTTGCCGCTGACGCTGGCCATCCTTGATGGCATGACGGTGTCGGTAGCCGGCGAAACGCTGATCCTGCCGCTGGCCTATGTGCTGGAAGCCCTGCAGCCGCAGGCCGAGGACATCCGCACCATGGCCGGCGAAGGCCGCGTCCTGCGTGTTCGCGGCGAGTACCTGCCCATTCTTTCGCTGGGCCAGCACTACGGCTACCGCGACAGCAGTCACGCCGATCCGCTGGTGGTCGTGGTCGAAAGCGACGGCCAGAAAATCGCACTGGAAGTGGATGAACTGCTCGGCCAGCAGCAGGTGGTGGTCAAGAACATCGAGAACAACTACCGCCGCATCGGTGGTGTCTCCGGTGCCACCATCCTTGGCGATGGACGCGTTGCCTTGATCGTCGACATCGGTGGCCTGGTACGTTCGCTGCGGGTACCGCAGGCAGCCTGAAGCACGCCCGGGCAAGCCGGGCACCTTCATAGGGCAGCCATTCGCACTGCGCCCTGCTTCCCGGCGTATGCAACTCAGCCGCCTTCTCCTTCGTCCGGGAAGGCGCCCTGATACAGGCAAACGCAGGGCCTCTTCAGCGTTCAACGGATCCCCTCTGCCTCACCCAGTGAATCACCCCCTACCGGGTTCGCCGGATCTTGAAGAAGCGATTTCCGCTGCAGCGCTCGCGCAGCTGCGATGGACTGGCCTGCAACCCATGATGTCCATTGCCCTTGCATAGGGACGCCTGAGACGGCACCGATGTGCCACATGCAGCTGTCGCAAGCCTCCTTCTGACCCGCAACGCATCAGGGCAAACCGCACTCTAGCATCGGCTTTCCACGCCGGCACAGCTGCTTTCCCCATCCCTCCAAATGCTGCTCAGCGGCGTTGCTCACAGTTACTCAAGAACACTCACGCAGCGCCGATACCTCAGCACGTTCGTGGTTTCAGCATCACCGGGTGCCCCCGCCGCCCTGCTCTATCAACCGTCACTTCCGCAGGTGCATCGGGCCTGTACACGGAGCGCAATGCCAATGGAGGCGTCTGCAATGAAATGGTTCCAGAACCTGTCTATCACGCGGAAGCTGCTGCTGGCTTTCTGCACCACCGGCCTGCTGACGCTGCTGCTGGGCCTGTTTTCCGCATGGCGCATGGACCTGGCTGAAAACCAGATCCAGCAGGCCACGCACAACTGGATGCCTTCGGTGCAGCACCTGGGCGAAATGCGTGCGCAGCTGGGCGAGTTCCGCACCTTTGAACAGGCGCAACTGTCCTACCAGGGCGATGCTGCCCAGCTGGCCGACTACGAAAAGCGCATGGCCGATACCCGCGCGCTGATCGAGGCCGAAGAAAAGGCATATGACGCGATCGACGTCGAATCCACACCCGAGGAAAAGGCGCTCTACGACAAAGTGGCACAATCGCGCGCGGCTTATTTCGAGGCACACGAGCGCATTTCCGCCGCCATTGCCATGGATGATTTCGCGACCGCCACGCAGATATCCAACACCGATTCGCGCAAGCTGCGTCGTGAACTGTTCGATCGGCTCAAGCAGCTTTCGCAGTACAACCAGGAACACCTGACCCGGCAAACCGACGCCTCGCATGAAGTGCACAAGCGCTCCCTGCTCACGGTGTTTGGCATGTTGGCCCTGGCCCTGGCATTGGCCGCACTGATGGGCTGGGCCATCACCCGCGCCATCATGCTGCCGCTGGGCGAAGCCGTGCGCGTTGCCGATGACGTCTCGGCCGGCAAGCTGGACCGTCGCATCGATGCCTCCCGCCGCGATGAAGTGGGCATGCTGCTCGGCTCCATGCAACGCATGCAGACGCAGCTGCAGTCGGTCATTTCCGCACAGCATGAAATGGCACGCCAGCACGATACCGGCAGCATCAGCTATCGCATGGACGAAAGCCTGTTCCCCGGTGACTACGGGCAGATGGTGCGTGCCACCAACGGCCTGGTCGCCGCCAACGTGGACACCATCGTCGACACGCTGGACATCCTCAGGCGCTACTCGATTGGCGACATGAGCGTGGACATCGAACGCCTGCCGGGTGAAAAGGCCGCAATCACCGAAACCGTGGACAGCATCAAGGCCAATCTGTCGGCCATCAACACCGAGATCAAACGCCTGGCCAGCGCCGCTGCTGCGGGCGACTTCAGCCAGCGCGGTGAGCTTGACCGCTACCAGCACGATTTCCGCGAGATGGTCGCTGGGCTGAACCACCTGATGGAGACTGCCGACGGCAATCTCGAACAGGTATCGCAGGTGCTCAAGGCACTGGCCCAGGGCGACCTCACCACACGCATGGATGGCCGCTTCAACGGTGTTTTCGCACTGATGCGTGACGATGCCAATGCCACCGTCGACCAGCTCGCCGGGATTGTCGGCCGCATTCAGAACGCCGCATCCAGCATCAATCTCGCCGCCACCGAAATTGCCACCGGCAACAACGACCTGTCACGCCGTACCGAGCAGCAGGCCGCCAACCTGGAAGAAACCGCCGCCTCGATGGAGGAGCTGACCTCCACCGTGCGCCAGAATGCCGAACACGCCCGCCAGGCCAACCAGCTCGCCATCGGCGCGCACGAGGTAGCCACCCAGGGCGGCAACGTGGTGCAGCAGGTGGTCAGCACCATGAGCGAAATCGAAGTCTCCTCGCGGAAGATCGCCGAGATCATTTCGGTCATCGACGGCATTGCATTCCAGACCAATATCCTGGCCCTGAACGCTGCAGTGGAAGCCGCGCGGGCAGGCGAACAGGGCCGCGGCTTTGCCGTGGTGGCCTCCGAAGTACGTACGCTGGCGCAGCGTTCGGCCGCTGCGGCCAAGGAGATCAAGGGCCTGATCGAGGATTCAGTCGGCAAAGTGGGGGAAGGTTCGTCACTGGTCAGCCAGGCCGGCACCACCATGGGCGAAATTGTTGCCTCGGTGCAGCGCGTCACCGACATCATGGCCGAGATCTCCGCCGCCTCGCAGGAGCAGTCCGCCGGCATCGAACAGGTCAACCAGACCGTGGTGCAGATGGACGAAACCACACAGCAGAACGCTGCGTTGGTGGAAGAAGCCACCGCCGCTGCCCGCGCAATGGAAGAACAGGCGCTGTTGCTCAACGAAGCCGTTGCCGCATTCCGCATGACAACGGCCGTGCGCCCCACCTCGGTGATCACGCGCAACAAGGAAGCGGTGGCCACACCGTTGGCAACCTTGCGCCCTGCGCGTTCGACGACATCGCCGCGTCGACTGGAGCCAATGGTTGCCAACGGCGAGGACTGGCAGGAGTTCTGATCCACTCGCTCCAGCGCCCCATCAACAGCCCCGTTCGCAAGGACGGGGCTGTTTTCGTTTGGGCCAACGGCTGCCCGATGCCAGTCACCTGCCGGGGCATTTTCACCAAACAAGTGATGGACGGCACAGGTTGTTTCGGATGCACATCACGTTGTGAGTCTGGTTTTAGTGAATACGGCGATTTGTGCTGAATCCTTCACAATTTCTGCGCCTTTTGTCCTACAGCTGCAAGGGTATGACGCCGATACGGATTCAGATGAAACCGTTTGAGCGCAGCGACGCGCGCGCCTTCCAACGGCATCTGCACAGGGAATGACACCTGCCGTACCCCTCATCAACGATCCGGAGAGCAAGAGATGGAGTTCTTTCGCAACCTCACGATCACACGAAAGCTGGCAATCGCTTTCACCCTCACAACCTTGGCCACAGTCGCCATGGGCGGCTTCGCTGCCCTCCGCCTCAAGCAGGCCAGCGTGCAACTGGATGCAGTGAGTGCACGCTACATGCCCGCAGTGCAATTCCTGGACCGCATCCGCACCGACCTTGCCGAAATCCGCATTGCCGAGCTGTCCCAGCTCTCGCATCTGCAGGAGCCTGCATTTGTTGCCGAGTACAACCAACGCATCGCTGACCAGCGCCAGAAGCTGGCTGAACACAGCAGGCAATACGAGGCATTGGCCGCCAGCGACGAGCAGAAGGCCCTGTACGCGAAAATGCAGCAGACCGCACAGGCCTACTTCCAGGCCCATGCGCTGATGGAAAAAGCCATCGCCGACGGTGCCTTCGACGATGCCCACGCCATTTCCAACGACCAGTCGCGCATTGCACGCCGTAACCTCTTCCAGGACGTGGAAAACCTGAGCGCTTATGTCGTCTCGGCGCTGCAACGCGAGACCGCCAGCACCCGGGCGACGCAGGCCAGCAGCATCACCGCCATACTCGTCTTCATGTTGATTCTTGGCGCCACATCCGCAGCGCTGGGTGTGACCATCTTCCGCTCCATTGTCGGCCCCATTCGCATCGCGCTGCGTGCGGCGGACGACGTGGCCAGCGGCCGCCTTGATGGCTCCATCGACGGAACCGGCAAGGATGAAGTCGGCCAGCTCCTGGCCTCCATGCAACGCATGCAGGGGCAGCTCAAGGCCGTCATCGCCGCGCAGGTGGAATTGACCCACGCCCATGACGAAGGGCAGATCAGCTTCCGTATCGACGAAAGCCGGTTCCCCGGCGAATACGGCCGCATGGTGCGCGAGGTCAACGCAGTCGTTGCCCAGCACATTGCGGTGAAGATGCGCACCGTGGAGGTGATGCGACACTACGCACGCGGCGACCTGTCCGTGGACATGGACCGCCTGCCCGGTGAGAAAGCCGTCATCACCGATGCCATGGACAGCACCAAGGCCAGCCTGTCGGCGATCAACGGCGAGATCAAGCGTCTATCCGCTGCCGCAGCCGTTGGTGACTTCAGCCAGCGCGGGGAGGCCGCTCACTTCGAGCATGATTTCCGCGAGATGGTCAGTGGCCTCAACGCGCTGATGGAAACGACCGAGGGCAATCTCGGCCATCTCTCACAACTGCTGCATGCCATTGCCCAGGGCGACCTCACCCAGCGCATGGACGGCGACTTCCATGGTGTGTTCGCCCGCATGCGCGATGACGGCAATGCGAGCATGGATCAACTGGCGGCCATCGTGTCGCGCATCCAGGCCGCCAGCGGCAGCATCACCCTGTCAGCCAGTGAAATCGCCACCGGCAACAACGACCTCTCGCGCCGCACCGAACAACAGGCCGCCAACCTCGAAGAAACCGCCGCATCGATGGAAGAGCTGACTTCCACCGTGCGCCAGAACGCCGAGCACGCGCGCCAGGCCGACCAGCTCGCCCGTGGCGCGGCCGAAGTGGCCGCCAAGGGTGGCGAGGTGGTCAATCAGGTGGTCACCACCATGACCTCCATCGAGCAGTCCTCGCAGCGGATTGCAGACATCATCAGCGTCATCGATGGCATCGCGTTCCAGACCAACATCCTCGCACTGAACGCGGCGGTCGAAGCTGCACGCGCAGGCGATCAGGGCCGGGGCTTTGCGGTAGTCGCAACCGAAGTGCGCACGCTGGCGCAGCGCTCGGCGTCAGCGGCCAAGGAGATCAAATCCCTGATTGACGACTCGGTGGACAAGGTGTCCGAAGGTTCACAGCTGGTCCAGCGCGCCGGCACCACCATGGACGACATCGTGGCCTCGGTACAGCGCGTGACCACGATCATGGCCGACATCGCCGGCGCCTCGCAGGAGCAGAGTGCCGGTATCGAGCAAGTCAACCAGACCGTCATGCAGATGGACGAAAGCACGCAGCAGAATGCGGCGCTGGTCGAAGAAGCCACCGCAGCGGCGCGCTCCATGGAGGACCAGGCGCAGCAGCTCACCGACGCAGTAGCGCAGTTCCGCCTCGCGGACACGTTGGCGCCCCCCCCGGCCCGCACGGCGCCCAACGCCAGCAAGCCAGTCCAACGCCCACGCCCGGCACTACGCGCCATCCCAAGCCCAGCACCGCGCGTACCCGTGGCAACCGGCAACGATTGGCAGGAGTTCTAGCACCATTACCGACGGCCGGCCGGACGCTCTCCGGCCGGCCGGGCTGTCCAGCGCTTGATCTCATCTGCCATCATCCCGTTCATCGGTGTCTCCTCTGGGGTTGTAGCACCTGAGCGGGTTTTCAGGGGGTCATTACAGTTCGCCCTAAACCATTGCTCACATCGTCAGCATGGCGTCCACCGCTTCGCTCCGCTCACTGGCCTCAATTCGCTGCAGCGTCGGCTGTGCTTATCACTTCCGCTGGCTTGTATTTGGTGCGCCCGAAATGGATCACGCGCCATTTGGTCTGATCGGCAAGTACCCAGTGGGATGCGGAATCATGCCCATAGCCGTCGAAGAACGTTTCTACGTACGGAGGCAACGGCGCCGTGTCGTCCCAGGCATCCACCATCGTCTGCTCAGCCAAATTGAGAATCTCTCCGCGATCGCGCTTTCGACGCATGCGCTCGATTTTCCTGAGCACGGTGTCATTCTCGACCCTGAGTCCGCGCAACTGCTTGCGCACCGTTTTCAACTCGTCCTCACGTTCACGTAGAGACGTATTAATCACATTCCGCGTATCGGCATCTTCCATCCGCTGATGAGGAAGATGGGATTCCTCATATCCGAGGGGCGCCGACAACGTGTTTCGCTGGCGCTGAAGTGTCTGTACTTCAGCCTTCAATGCAGCCTCGCGCTCGGCAAGGCGCTCCATTGACGGCAATTCATCGCCGCGCTCCTGACGCACACGCAGCCAGCGATGCAACAACCCCATATGTGCCGCCTGCAGGTCTTCAAAGCGCCCGCGCTTGATCGGCATGGCCTGCAGGTAGCCATTGAAGGCCGCCTGCAGTTCAGCATCCGATTTGTCGAACTCGGATCTCAAGAACTCATCAAGCTCGCTGATTGGCTTAAGTAACACGCCTGCCGTACTGGCCATGTCGTACATCTCGTTCAGTGCAAAACGGGCAATACTGTTCTTGCGCCCCTGCGTTCGTGGGTCATAACCGCCGCCCACATCTGAATGCACGCCCGGGAACCATATCTCCACCGTGTTGACGGGGTAGGCATCATGGTCGCGGGTGGAGTCCAGCGGGAATTGGCCGCGCAACTCGTGCGCCGCCGTCATATGCACGGATTGTTCGACCATGGCAGGGACATGCATGCCCTTGGCCCAACCGTTGTGCCCATTGCGAAAATTGATCGCCGCCGAACTAAAGGCCGGCCATACCGAGCACACGGTATCAAACACTCCCATAAAGGAAATACGTAGCGGAACCCGATCCTTGTAGAGCCACGTGCCATCCTCTTGACGCTTACAGCACGCTGCCAGGTCCCGAGCGAATGCGCGGGCGGATGCGGCACCACGGGAGAATCCAAAAACAGAAACCGTCACCACCAGAATCTTCATGGAGGCGGGTTGATCATCGATCAACTCATCAAGAACCTTCAGCGCGTGTTCGATACGTTCGCCGCCGCCTCTACCGAGTGCGAGACCGCCGACGCCGCCGTCATCTCCCACCTGCTCGCACGGAGTACCTACACCGGAAAGGTATTCCCGCCTTAGCCCCCTCCGGCGGTTATCTCGTTGATGCGCATCGAACAAGCGCGCGACGTTGGAAAGTGCCCGAATTTCCTCCGTCTTCCTAAGCTCCGCCTCCATATTGTTTCCGGTACCGTCAAAGAAAACGGCCAAGTAAAGTGGTGTGACACAACCTGTACCGGCGACCTCCCTGTCTACCAGCGTACAACTGGCCGCCAGCTGCCGCTGCGCCCTCTCAGCATCACTCAACGGACGCAGGCCGCGCGCCAGCCTCGCTGTTCGCGCGACACCATCAGTATCACCTAACACATCACTGGCACCCGGTTCCAGATCCACCTGGCCCGGAATCTCAGTGGGATCAGTGTTCCGCTTCATAATCCACATGCCCCTTCGGTATTAGCAAACGCCGCAAATTCCATTTCTCTCTATCACGTTGCACTAGCTCGCCCTCTACGCTGCCGTCAGGAAAGAAGTGCAGAAGCAACGTAGAAGCGTCTTTTGGATAAGGTGGCCGCACCATTATGTCAGCTCACCGATTCACCCAATGCTTTTCATCAACGTACGAGTTAGTGGATAGGTCATAGCGGCTCATTTCAACCCATGTCACATGAAGACTGACAGGGTCGCCATTGAACTTTCGCCGCCCCATTGATGATGAGCCACCGTTGGTATACGCATCCAGCCCGCCAAGGTAATCACCGTCCACCCGCACGAAATCAATATGGCGTTCCGTGTAGTTGAAGCCAAACAACCGCATGAATGGCGACTTCTTGTCGCGAGCCGTAGCCGAGCTGCAACCAACAACCAATAGCAGAAGCACCAGTGCCGCCGCAGCAGTCCACAGATATTTACTCATTAACAACCATCTTCAATATTCATCGCCAGCCGCGCAGATCGAAAAATGCATAAATAATCTCGGCGAAGTCAGTGTTCCGCCTCATAATCTACATGTCCCTTCGGCACTGGAAATCGCCTTAAATTCCACTTCTCCCCATCGCGCTGCACTAGTTCACCCTCAACACTTCCGTCAGGGAAAAAGTGCAGAAGTAATGTGGAAGCATCTGCGGGATAGGGATGTTTGATCTGAACGACCACGTCGTGTGATACCGCGTGGCCATCCGTGACGTAAGAGTTTCGTGCCAGGTCATAATAGTTCCCTTCTTCCCACTGAACCCGAATACTCGCTGGCTTTCCATCAAATTTGCTCCGCCCCATTGATGATGAGCCACCATTGGTATAAGCATCCAGCCCACCGACGTAGTTACCGTCCACCCGCACGAATCGCAGATAGCGCTCGCTATAATTGAAGCCAAACAAACCCATATATGTTGGCTTTTTCACGCGAGTCGCAGCCGAGCTGCAGCCGATTACCAATAAAAAAAACACCAACAATGCCGAAGCACCCCATATATATCTACTCATTTATAACTATCTCCAACATTCATCGCCGACCGCACCGATCAAAAATTACGCAAGTGCCAGCATCAGTTTCCATGGCCATTCGTTCGCAGGCAGCCCATTCATATCAGCGCACCGCACTATGATATCTATGCCCATCTGGCACAGGCATCCGCCTCAAGCCCCATTTATCCCTATCACGCTGCACCAATTCAGCCTCTACGCTTCCATCAGGAATAAAATGCAGAAGCAACGTAGATGCGTCTTTAGAGTACAGCGGCGATACCATTATGTCGGCTCGCCGATTAACCCAGTGCTTTTCATCAACGTATGAATTATTGGATAGGTCATATCGACTCATCTCAACCCAAGTCACATGGAGAATGACTGATTCTCCGTTGAATTTTTTTCGCCCCATTGATGACGACCCGCCGTTGGTATAGGCAGACAGACCACCCAGGTAGTTACCATCCACCCGCACGAAATCAATATGACGTTCCGTATAGTTGAAGCCAAACAAGCGCATGAACGGCGACTTCTTGTCGCGAGTCGCGGCCGAACTGCAACCAACGACCAATAGCAGAAGACCCAACAGGCCCAAGAAACCCCACAGATACTTACTCATTGGCAACCTACTGCTATATCCATCGCCAAATTCGCTAGGGCCATTAGCGCCTCCGGCCGGAGCGCGCTCAAATTCACTCC
The DNA here is from genome assembly GCF_056759635.1 of Stenotrophomonas sp. STEN056. Lineage (NCBI taxonomy): Bacteria > Pseudomonadati > Pseudomonadota > Gammaproteobacteria > Lysobacterales > Lysobacteraceae > Stenotrophomonas > Stenotrophomonas sp. STEN056. Next base: position 4,972 of record NZ_JBRRDL010000020.1, on the reverse strand, counting down.
CAGCTCTCCTGCCGCGGCCACACGTCATTGTTGATATCGGCAGCGCTACGACGGCCGGAGGCGTAGTCGGCGAGACGTTCCGGCCAGCCGGGCGCGTCGGCCAGATCCTGACCTGTTAGTAGTGACCAGGTAACGACCATCACTACGCGCTTGCCATCTTCGATACCGAATGCTGAGGCCGTGGCCATGACTTTACGGAGGTAGGCATACCACCGATCACGTGGAACACGTTGCAGTAAATCCAGATCAGTCAGCTGGAAATGATCTATCAATGTGTATGGATAACTTGCATCAATCAGCGCATGTCGCTGCGCTGCCTCCAGCACCCAAGGTGGGTCATGCGGGTCTTGCACTGGGCAATGCAACTCCAGATGCGCCCAACATAAATCGTGTTGCAAATACGTCCAGCGGTGGCCAATGGCTAGAAAATCATCCCGCTGCCGCTCATCTAGTGCCTGCACCCACCAAGGCAACACCCTGGCATCGAAATAGCGGGAGAGAAATTGCTTTCCGTTTGGGTAGCCAGCATCAAGACGACGCTGCAGCCGTTGCAACAGCGCTTCAATCTGCAATGGTGATTCTATGAAGCTCAGAACACCGGGGCTACGGGCCGCGACTTCTATACGCTTCAGAAACCGCTCTATGTCGATGTCACGCGGCAGCTTCGCCAGGAACACACTGGCGTCATCCAGCCCATCAGCAAGCTGCCCATCGAACAGCGTCCGCAGTGGCGTCTGCAAATACCGGAAGATTTCTCTAGCGTGATCGCACTGCGCGCCATCGAGCAGGACATACCTCTCGACCCCTTCGTCGAGAGGCAGCCAATCATTCCCTGGGAATTTCCAATGTTTCGACATGAATCAGCCTTTCGGAGTAAGCGCCGCCGCACGTTGTGCGGCGAGCAGCAAACACTCCTTGCACACCGACTGCGGAAACACGGGTAGCGGGTAACGACCGCGTCCACCGGGAAGGAACGACTTCTGACTGGCTTCCACCTTGATCGTGCCGGGGCAGTTGAAGGTGATGTTGCCGTCTTCGATGGTCAGGCTGGCACCGGCGGCGGTGGCGATGTGGATCGTTTTGCCTGCACCCAGTTCCACCGCGCCCTGCGCGCTGGTGATGCGCAGCGCCCTGCGTGATTGCAGGCGGGCTTCGTCGTTCTGCGCCTGTATGTCCAACTCGCCGGTGCCGGCCACCAGGCTTATCGCGTTGCCACCCTTGGCATCGCCTTCGACCACGCTGGCCAGCATGCCAATGGCTTGACCGGCGTGCAGGCGCGCCTGGCGCATCACGGCGGCGTCGCTGTGGCCGCCACTGCCCAGCAACAGGCCTTCGCCTACGGTCCAGTGCAGTGCTTGCCCAGCGGCATGCACCACCCCGGCCGGCGCTGCCAGGCCCAACAGTGGGTCGCCGCTGTGTGGCACGCGGCCGGCACCGCCTGTTGCCTGGCGCTGGCCCGCCTGCACTGCGGCAGTGGCATGGTCATCACCGGCCACCACGGTCTGCACGCTGGCCAGCAACGCAGCCAGCGGCGCCTTGTCCGGCACCAACTGCGAGCGGTCCTTGGCGCCTGCGCCTTCCTGCAGGGCCAAGGGGCTGACCAAGTGGATGCGCGCCGCCTTGCTGAACTGCCCGCTCATCGCCTGCAACTGTTTGAGCAAGGCGGCCGGTTGCACGACTTCCCCGGCCGGGGTCTGCGGCGCATGCCCGTAAGCAGTGAACCAGCTTCCGGCGCTGGCCCGCACCGCGCCCCAGGCATCGGTGCGCAGTTCAAAGCCGGTCCCCCGCAGGCTGCCCAGATGGTTGTCCGACTGGTGCCGCAGGTGCCCCAGCGTCAGGTGCGAGGCGTATTGGCTGCAGGACAGCTGCACGCGCAGTTGTTGATTCTGGTCATCGAACAACAGGTGGTTGTTGCCTGCTCCGCCATCCCATTCCTGCGAGCGGATGCCCCATAGCGCGCCATCATGACGGTGCGCATCGTCACCGCCACCGGCCGCATGCCATGCCGGGGCATTGCCGCCGGTGAGATTGCCCTGGGCACTGCTGCGGTGGTCCGTTGCCTGTGCATACACCGCACGATTGGAAATGCCTGGCGCACCGGCCGGCGTGGGCGCGATGCCGCCTTCGCCGCGGCCGTTGTACAGCGCCCCGAGGACGATGGGGCGGTCGATGTCGCCATCCAGGAAACCCACCACCACTTCCTGGCCCACACGCGGCAGGAACTGGCTGCCCACACCCGGGCCCGCATAGCGTTGCACCACGCGCAGCCAGGCGCTGTCGTGCGCTCCATGGCTGCCGTCCTGAAAGTGAAAGCGCACCCGCACGCGCCCGTGGTGATCGGCATGCACGTCACGGCCTCCGCCAGGGGCGGCCACCACGAAGGCTGTCTGGTAGCCCGGCACGGTCGGGCGCGGGTTCAACCGGGCGCCGGTGCCATCTGTGAGAATCGGCCGCCATGGGCGGGCGCGATCCACCGCCTTGAATCGATTGCCGTAACCCACTTTTTCCGCAGACGCCCACAGCGCCGCGTCGTGCAATGGCAGCGGAGGCACGCCGCCCTCGGCCTCCAGCGCAACGCGTACATCGGTGGGCAGGTTGTTGATGCCGGCATGCTGCACTTCCACCAGCAGCAATGCCGGCGGGGCCGCCAGTGGCGCCTGTTGCAGTGTGAAGCAATGACCGGACTGGAAGCCACGCACCGTGCCCTGGCCCTGCCAGGCAACACGATGCGCCTCACGCGCTTCGGCCTGCAGGCGCGCCTGGCGCTGCGCCTCATGCCAGCTACTGAACGCATAGGCGCCAACAGCGTCGTGATCCTCACGGCCGGTACCGCTGCCAGCGCCGTCCATCGGCAGGTGAGCGCCGATACCACGCACGGTCAGGTAATCATCGCTCTGCAGAGTCAACTGCGTGCTGCCCAGCACGCCTCGGCGGCCGATCTGCTGGACGCTGTCGCTGGCTTCAGTGGCATCACTGCGGTGGAAACGCACGCCACTGGCCGCGCTGGTGGCATCCTCCGGCAGGCCGGGGCTGTCGGCGAAGATCTCCATGCCATTGCCGCAGGGGGCGCTGTCGTCGCGATACAGGCGCCAACCCAGACCTTCCTCGGCCAACAGCCGCTGCACGAAGTCCAGGTCGCTTTCGCGGTACTGCACGCAATAGCTGCGCACGCGTCCTTCGAGAAATGCATCGCTGCCGTCGGCCCAGCGCCAGCAGGCCAGCTGCGGGTGACCGCCCAGAACCGCATCGACGATCTGGCGCAGGCTTTGCTCCTGGAACACACGGCTGTTGCGTGCGTGCTGCAGCCACCAGGTCCAGGACATCAGCGAAAGCCGATAACGGGCCAGCCCGCCCTCGGCACTGAGCCGGCGTACTTCCTGGATCAGCCCGCTGCGCTGCCATTGCCCGCCATCGGCCAGACGCCCGCTCAAGGTTGCCGGCGTGCCCGGCAATGCATTCAACCTGATGCCGGCGTCGAGGCTGAGTACATCCACCTCGGTCTGTGCATGGTCACACAACGCATCACGGCCGGACCAGCGGTCCACCACGCAGTTGCCCAACAAGGTCGAATGCAGGCGATACAGCCGCTGCGCATCGTCCATGCCGGCCATCCTTGCCAGCGCCACCTTCAGCCTTTCCATGCTGTCACCGTCCTTGGCGCGCCAAGCTTCATCGCGCGCGGTACCCTTAGCCAGCGGCGGAATCTAGCAGACTCCCATCGCGGGAAATTCCGCTTTTGTCGTGAATGTCGCGACAGAATTGATTGCGTTCTTCCGCGGGGTGACAAGTTGGCGAATCACCCATACGCCGCAGCCAAGTGCCACCACCGCACGCCCGCAACAGCATCCGCTGCAGGCCGGCAGCAACGTTTGCGACGCAAGCCCAATGCCCCAACAGTCGACCGCCCCCTCAACAAGGGGGCTAAAGATGTAGAAAGGGCGGCCGCTATCACAGTTTCCAGCGGCTTGAGTGACAAGCCCTGCTCTTTCGGCCCATCGCAAGCGTGCCCATGTCCGTAAACGACCCCTTCGAGCCGAGCCCTTCAAACGCCGCAGGCAAGCTTTACGCCGACGACCGCTACATGGTGCGCAACCGCCATCAGGTCCGGCATCTGCTGCAATCGATGATCGGCCAGCGCTCCCTGATCAACGCACACCCCGATGGCCGGGACCAGTCATTCCCCAGCGCCATCCTCGAAGTGGACGAAGACAGCCTGCTGCTCGACGCCAGCCCTGTGCCGTCGGTCAATCGTTCGGTGGAAAGCGCCTCTTCGCTGCTGTGCTTTGGCCTGGTGGACAAGGTCACCGTCCGTTTCCAGCTGCATCACCACACGCGTGTCGAGCGTGATGGCCACATTGCCTTCCAGGCGCCGCTGCCGGAAGAGGTCTATCACCTGCAGCGACGGGAGTTCTATCGGCTGGAGACCCCGGTCGGTGATTCCCCCTATTGCCTGTTGCCCGACCCTGACGGCGGCCAGGCCAGCCGGTGGCGGGTGCTGGACATCAGCGCCGGCGGCCTCGCATTGATGCTGCCCTCGCCACAGGGCCTGCTCAAGCTGCAAAACCGCTACCACGACTGCACCCTGCTGATCCCCGAGTCCCCGCCGATCAGCACATCCCTGGTGGTCTGCGACCTGCGCCAGCAAAAACAGGCCAATGGCGTGGAGATGACACGCGCAGGCCTTCGTTTCGAGAATCTGCCGCGCGGTGCCGACACGTTGATCCAGCGCTATATCTTCCGCATCGACCGCCTGCGCAAGGCGCGCGCCAACGGCGAGTAGCGCGCAACAACAACTGGCTGGATGAGTGGACAGCTGCAGGATCTCTGCTGCGTGCGCCTGTTCGCCCATCCGCCGGTTCTGCGCGGCGCCCCGCCCCCCCCCCCCCCCCCCCACGCCCGGCGCGCCGGCCGCCCACCCCCCCGCCCCCCCCCACCCCCAGCCACCCCCCCCCCCCCGCCCCCCCACCACCCC